>JASHSW010000125.1 GCA_030038595.1 Methylovirgula sp. | reverse complement strand
GCGGCAACAGCAAAGTCTATGGCGGCGTACTGCTTCGATTGCGCGCCCGCGACTTCGGTGAAATTCGCCATCCCGACGGCGTATCGCCCGCCTGGCCGCTCGGCTATGACGTGTTCGCACCCTATTACCAGGCCGCCGAGGTCCTCTATCACGTGCATGGGTTGCGCGGCGAGGATCCGACGGAGCCGCCCGCTTCGCAGCCCTATGCTTACCCGCCGCTCACCCACGAGCCGCGCATCCAGGCGCTGTTCGACGGGATGCAACGCGAAGGCCATCATCCTTTTCATCTGCCGGTCGGCATCCTGCTCGACGAAGCGGGCGGCAAGGCGCTGCCGCACTCGCCTTGCATCCGCTGCGATGCTTTCGACGGTTATCCTTGCGCCACGAACGGCAAGGCGGACGCGCAGATCGTCTGCGTCGATCCGGCGCTCGCAGCGCACCCAAACCTTACGCTCTGGACAGGCGCTTACGTCGAGAAGCTGCGGACCGATTCGCGCGGCCGCACCATCATTGGCCTGGAGGTCATCCGCAACGGGGAGCGAACGAGCGTGTCGGGCGAGGTGGTCGTCGTCGCATGCGGCGCGCTCTCCTCGGCCTTGTTGATGCTGCGCTCGGGCAACGAGGCCCATCCGAACGGGCTCGCCAACGGCTCGGGCCTCGTCGGGCGCAACTACATGCGCCACAACAATTCGACGGTGCTGGCGATCTCGCGCGCGCCGAACCCGACGCGTTTTCAGAAGACACTGGGGCTCAACGATTTCTATTTCGGCGCCGACGATTGGGATTATCCGCTCGGCCACATCCAGATGGTCGGCAAGTCGCATGGCGTGCAGATCCGCGGCGAGGGCCTGCCGGCCGCGCTGCAATGGCTGCCGGAAATGCCCTTCGATTGGATCGCCCGGCATTCTTTGGATTTTTGGCTAACGTCCGAAGATCTGCCGCTGCCGCAGAACCGCGTCTATTACGAAGACGGCCGCGTGCGACTTGATCTCACGCAGACGAACGTCGGGGCGCATCGGCGGCTGAAGCAGAAGCTGCGCGAACTCTGCGCCAAGCTCGACATGCATCCGCATCTCTTCCCGCGCGCTTTCTACCTCGGCAAGGACGTCCCGATCGGCGGCACCGCGCATCAGGCCGGCACGCTGCGCTTCGGCACGGATCCTTCGACTTCGGTGCTCGACGTGAACTGCAAGGCGCATGAGCTCGATAATCTCTATGTGACGGACGCGAGCTTCTTTCCGTCGATCGGGGCGGTGAACCCCACGCTGACCATTATCGCCAATGCGCTGCGCGTGGCGGACCATATTATCGAGCGGATGGGCTAGGCCTTGCCTACGCGGGGTCAAGAGATCCCTTTCCGAAACTCCTCGCGTCCAAGGCGCTCCCCTCAGGAGCGCCGCGAAAAGCGCCGCGTCTCGAAGCGCGGGGCTTTTCAGCCGACCTCAATCTCGAGGAGATGGCCATCGAGATCACGCAACAAGACGCTCGGCGCGTCTCGCGGAACGAGGCGATCGGAATAACGATTGGCGATGGCGACCAACGCGTCGTCGCCTTCGACGGCAAAAACGAGTCGCGTAGCGGCGATGTCGTCCGGCCGAGGCAATGCAATATGGCGATTGTAAGCGCCGCCGTAGCAGAGCAGTTCGACATGCGGCTTCCAGCCGGATGGAAGATTAAGCGCCGCGACCTCGAGCCTGGCGCCGGGTACGGCGTCGAGCCGCGCCTGCTCGGGGCCGGCGTTCCAGGTGCGTGCGCCGAGGTTCAGCCCGAGATTGGTATAGAAGCCGATGCTGCGCTGCGCGTCAGCGACCGAGATCGCGGAATGGTCGATGCGCAGGAACAGCCCCACCGACTCCAGTGGCCGCGCAGCCGGCACGTCGGGAAAGGAGATGAGTTCCAGCGGATGACCCTCGGGATCGCGGAACTTGAAGGCAGTGACGCCGCCGGAGGATTCGGGCAGATGTTCGGGCCCGTTCGTCGAGATTGCCGTCCAGCCAGGGATCATGTCCAGACGTGCCATGGCGCGCGTCACGTCGGTGGTCACCAGCGCGCAATGCTGGAAGAGCGGGCTCCAGCCGGGGACTTCGGCCGGATAGGATCGCCCTCTTGCCTGCATGATGTCGAGCCGCGTCGGACCTAAGGCGAGCGTCTGCGATCTTCGCCCGTTGCCAGTGACGTGCGAAAACCCCAACGCATCGATGAAGAAGGCCGCCAAAGTCCCCGGATCGGCCGAGTTCAGCGCGATCCGCGCCAACCGTTCGACCTTTACGGCCATTGCACGCCGCGCCGATTGAGGAAAATCGCATAAAGCGTGTGCGAGCCGCCGATAAAAAGCCGGTTCTTCGCGGCGCCGCCGAAGCATACGTTGGAGACTCGGTAAGGCACCAGGATTTTGCCCAGCAGCGCGCCGGACGGATTGATACAGTGGACCCCGTCCGCGGCGCTCGACCAGACGTTGCCGTCCTCGTCGACCCGCATTCCGTCGCAATAGCCGGGATCGATCTTGTGGAATAGGCCGCCGCCCGACAGCCCTTTGCCGTCCTCCGCTACGTCGAACACCCGGATCAATTGCACCGGATCGTCCTTCGTCTGATCGCCGGTCTCGGCAATGTAGAGCCGCCGTTCGTCGGGCGAGAAGGCAAGCCCGTTCGGTCCGGCGAAATCCGTCGCAACCGCGGCAATCTCGCCGCTCTCCGGATCGAACCGATAAACGGCCGGCGGTTGTTCCGACTTTTGCCGGCCGCCCTCATAATCGTTGGATATGCCGTAGAGCGGATCGGTGAACCAGATACTCCCATCCGACTTGACGACGACGTCATTGGGCGAATTGAGCCGCTTGCCGGCGTGATGCGCGACAAGCCGGCGCAGCGTTCCGTCGTGCTCCGTCCGATAGAGACAACGGCCGCGGTGCGAGCAGGCAATGAGCCGCCCCTGCCGGTCGCGCGTCTGCCCGTTGGCGTAATCGGAAGGCGAACGATAGACCGAGACGCCAATATCCTCGATCCAGCGCATCGTCCGATTGGCCGGAAGATCCTGGAAGAGGAGGCATCCGGCGTCGCCCATCCAGACGGGGCCTTCGATCCAACGAAAGCCGTTGGCAAGCTCCTCGAGCGGCGCATTGTCGAGAACGTAATGCGCGAAGCGCCGGTCGACGATTTCGAATCCATCCATGTCAAGGCGACCGATGCCGCGCGGCGACAACGTAGCGGGCCTGCAAGCCGAAGCCGCTCGCGACGCTCCCGGCAACCGCGTGGGAAAGAAGCGGTTTCGTATTTTCCTCCATCCTCGTCATCTGCGGCTCGGCGGCATAGGGATGCGTCGACGACAGCGGATTTGCGAAGAATTGGCCGACTGTCGCGGCGCTTGTACCGAAGGTAATCAGCAGAAAACCGCCGGCAAGCGCAACGTTCTTCCAGAAATCCCAGAACAACGCCCGGCCGCGGCTATGGCTCCCGACCCAGAAATCGCCGGGGCGCCAAAATTGTTTCCAGAGCAGCGCAGTCGTGGCGCAATAGAGAGCCAGTACGCAGGCGGCCGCCCTGTCCGCAACGCCGGTCAACACGCCGGCCGACATGACGACCTCGATAAAAAATCCCGCCGCGATGAGTGCCGTAGCCGCACTACGCGAAGAGACGTCCTGCTCCGCTTGCGCGATCGCACCGCGAAAGTCCAAGATTTTGTCCAAGGCGCTGAACGGCAGGAAGAGCAGCACCATGGCAAGACGCACGCCGAAAGCGATCGCGATGCTAAGCGCGTCCATCGTGTTCTCCATCACCCCGCCAAGTTCCAACCGACGACGATACGCGGCGTTCCTCGCCGGCACGCTTGGACTTGAATATAGCGCAGCATAAGCTTCGTTCGACCCGAGCCTCGACGTGTTTTCGATCTTCTCTTTGCCGTCCGCGCCCGCTCCAGCTTGACTGCGTCGATCGACGCTCTACCTGCCCCCATACACATCTGTTCAAGCCCGGTTCCAACGAGCAAGACCCGGCGCCGGCCGGTTCACCCCCGCACTTGCACGTGCTTCCTGCGCCGAGCGACGGCTAGTATGAATGATCTCTCGGTGCTCGGGCTTTGCTGCTCCACGCGCAACGAAATGTGCGGCTGTCGCGGCCAAGCGTCTTTCAAGCCGAAGAGGCTTTGGCGATTCAAGGCCGGGCGGCTTGTTCTTGCCGCCGTGAGCGCGACGGGTCTGTCGGGCTGCGGGCCGACCATTCTCAAGCCGATCGGCCCGATCGGCGGCGCCGACGAATCCATCCTGATCGACTCGCTGTGCATCATGCTGGCAATCGTGCTGCCGACGATTGTCGCAATCTTCGCCTTCGCCTGGTGGTACCGCGCATCGAACGCGCGCGCCCATTACCGTCCGGATTGGGCTTATTCGGGCCAAATCGAGATGGTCGTCTGGGGCATCCCGCTTCTTGTCATTCTCCTGCTTGGCGGCGTCGCGTGGATCGGATCGCACGATCTCGATCCGGCCAAGCCGCTGCCCTCGCCTACCAAGCCGCTCGACGTTCAAGTCGTCTCGCTCGACTGGAAATGGCTGTTCATTTACCCGGCCCAGAGGATAGCGAGCGTCAACGCGCTTGTCCTGCCGGTCGGCACGCCCGTTCATTTCGCGCTCACCTCGGCAAGCGTGATGAGCGTGTTCTTCGTCCCTCGGCTCGGCAGCATGATCTACACGATGAACGGCATGCGGACGCGGCTTAATCTGGAGGCCGATCGCGCCGGCACGTTCTACGGCGAGTCGGCGCACTTCAATGGCGACGGTTTCGCAGACATGCACTTCAAAGTGCGCGTTTTAAGCGCCGTGGATTTTTCCAATTGGGTTCGAACAGCCTCCGAGACGCGAGCCGTCCTCGATGATCGAAGCTACGAGGACCTGGCCAAGCAAAGCATCGTCTCTCCCGCTACATTCCAGCTTGCGGACGACGATCTGTTCCGGTCGATCGTGACGCAGAAGCTGCCGCCGGGGCCCGGCCCGACGATGGGGCGTCCGACCGCTTCCGTCTCACCGAGAAGTGGAAGCTAGCATGTTCGGGAAGCTCAGCTGGGCGGCAATACCTTTCGATCAGCCCATTCCGATGATCGCGTCCGCGGTCGTTGCACTGGTGATCATCGGAACTTTGCTGTGGATCACCGTGAAGGGATGGTTTCCGTATCTCTGGCGAGAGTGGATCACCAGCGTCGACCACAAGCGCATCGGCGTCATGTACACAGTGCTGGCGCTGGTCATGCTGCTGCGCGGCTTCACCGACGCCATCATGATGCGCTCCCAGCAGGCGCTCGCATTTCGCGCTCCGGGTTATCTGCCGCCGGAGCATTACGATCAGGTTTTCTCGGCGCACGGCACGATCATGATTTTCTTTGTCGCGATGCCCTTCATGATCGGGCTGATGAATTTCGTCGTCCCGCTGCAACTCGGCGTACGCGACGTCGCCTTCCCGACACTGAACTCGGTCAGCTTCTGGCTGACCGCGACCGGCGCCCTGCTGGTCAACATTTCGCTGCTCGTCGGCGAATTTGCGCGAACCGGCTGGCTGCCCTATCCGCCTCTCTCGGAGCTGCGCTATTCGCCGGGCGTCGGCGTCGATTACTATTTGTGGGCGATCGAGATCGCCGGCGTCGGCACGCTGATGACCGGCATCAATTTTGTCACCACCATTCTCAAGATTCGGGCGCCCGGCATGACCTATCTGCGCATGCCGATGTTCTGCTGGACGGCGCTCGCCGCCAACCTTCTCATCGTCGCCGCCTTCCCGGTCCTTACGGCGACGCTGGCGATGCTTCTGCTCGATCGCTACCTCGGCTTTCATTTCTTTACCAACGAAGCCGGCGGCAACGTCATGATGTTCATGAATCTCATTTGGGCCTGGGGTCATCCGGAAGTCTACATTCTCATCCTGCCCGCCTTTGGGGTTTTCTCCGAGGTCATCTCCACCTTTTCCGGCAAACCGCTGTTCGGCTATCGCTCGATGGTCGCCGCGACCATGGCGATTTGCATATTGTCCTTCACCGTATGGCTGCATCATTTCTTCACGATGGGAGCCGGCGCCGACGTCAACGCCGTCTTTGGCATCGCTTCGATGATCATCGCGGTTCCGACCGGCGTGAAAATCTTCAACTGGCTTTTTACTATGTACGGCGGCCGTATCCGCTACGAGCCGCCGCTTCTGTGGGCGATCGGTTTCATGGTGACCTTCGTGATCGGCGGAATGACGGGCGTGCTGTTGACAGTCCCGCCCGCGGACTTTCTCCTGCACAACAGCCTCTTCCTTGTGGCGCATTTTCATAACGTCATCATCGGCGGCGTGCTTTTCGGAGGTTTCGCAGGCTACACGTATTGGTTCCCGAAGGCCTTCGGTTTCAAGCTGCACAAACGTCTCGGTCAGGCGGCATTCTGGTTCTGGCTGATCGGCTTTTATGTCGCATTCATGCCGCTCTACGTTCTCGGCTTTCTCGGCATGACGCGGCGCATGCAGCATTACGACGTGCCGGAATGGCATCCGTGGCTGCTGATTGCCGCCGGCGGGGCGATATTGATCGCCATCGGCATCGCTTTGATGATCGCCCAACTCGTCGTCAGCATCCGGCAACGCGAAGAGCTGCGCGACGCTACGGGCGATCCTTGGGACGGCCGTTCCCTCGAGTGGGCGACGGCTTCGCCTCCGCCGGCATTCAATTTTGCCGTCATGCCGCATGTCGAGGGACAGGAGGCCTATTGGCAGATCAAACAGCGGTTTCGCGATGAATCGCTTCCCATCGAGGAGCCAGAATACGAGCCGATCGAAATGCCCAGAAACTCGCCGACCGGCTTTATCTGCGCGTTCTTCGCGACGCTCATGGGCTTCGCGCTGATCTGGCACATATGGTGGCTCGTCATCGCCGGCGCGCTGGGCGCCTACGCGACCTTTGTCGTATTCGCCTGGCGTGATGCGGACGAACGCAGAATTCCGGCGGAAGTGGTTGCGCAGATCGATCGCGCCAATCGGGCGGCGCGCGCCCGGCTCCAGAACGCGAGCGTGCCGGCGTGACCTACATCCCCTTTACCTCTGCTCCCGACGATCCCTACCGCATGGGCCAGCAACGCGGCGTCCACGGCGGTGGCCACGCGCGCGGATACGGCGACGCCGGTCCTGCTCCCAAGCGCGTGGTGGTCGCTTACGGGTTCTGGATATTTCTGCTCAGCGACATCGTCATGTTTTCGGCGTTTTTCGCGACGTACGCCGTCCTCCATGGGCGGACGGCGCACGGACCCACGGCGCACGAGCTCTTCGATACTCGCAACACCGCCGTCGAAACGGCGTGTTTGCTTGCCTCGACCTTTACCTGCAGCCTGGCGAGCATTGCGACGGCGGTTCGCAACAAGCCGTGGTTCTACGCCGCGATGGCGGTGACGTGCCTGCTCGGGTTGGCGTTTCTCTCGCTCGAGGCAAGGGAATTCGCCGGCCTGGTCGGGCGCGGCGCGGGGCCGACACGCAGCGCGTTTCTGACCGCTTTCTTCACCCTCGTCGGGTGCCACGGACTGCACGTCTCGCTGGGCATACTCTGGCTGCTGACCATGATGGCGCAGGTCTTCGCGAAGGGCTTTCGCGCCCACATCGAACGTCGAATCCTCTGTTTTGCGCTGTTCTGGCACACCCTCGACATCATCTGGGTGGCGATCTTCAGCATCGTCTATCTCATGGGAGCTTCAGGATGAGTCCTCAGGATAACGAACCCGTCATGAGCGAATTCGATTCCGCTCCGGGCGACGAGGAAGCGCAGGGCGGTGTCATCGGAGCCATTCGGAACCACTCGATCGGCTTGGCGCTCGCAATATTATTGACCGTGACGTCGTTCTATATTGCCGGTACGCATCTCGTCTGGCATCCGAGCATTCCGGTCGCAATTACCGTGCTCGCGATTGCGCAAATGGGCGTCCATCTCGTCTTTTTCCTGCACATTACGACGGGGCCGGAAAGCACGAACAACGTCATGGCCCTGGCTTTTGGCGTTCTCATCGTCTTTCTGATCATCGGTGGATCGCTCTGGATCATGGCCCATCTCGACCAAAACATGATGGTGATGACGCAAACGTAGCCGGCCACGTTTGGCTAGCGTTTCAAGTGACCGCGTCAGCCTAGCCTCCCCCAAGGGCGAGGAACGCAGAAAATCGGCGCCCTCCTTTTCCTTATACGGCTTCGCATTGAGCGGAACGGAGCGCATTTGTTGCGCTGCATTTCCTTTGAGGGAAACGCTCCAGTGCCCGCGACGACGGCCGCGCGGTTGTCGATGACCGGGCCCGCCGATGCGGCGGGCCCGCAGCATTCGACTTGAGGCCCGCGCTATTCGGTCGTCTTCGTTTTCATCTCGTCCTTGCCCATGGTGTCTTTGCCCATCGTATCCTTTCCCATGGTGTCCTTGCCCATGGTGTCCTTGCCCATGGTGTCCTT
>JASHSW010000124.1 GCA_030038595.1 Methylovirgula sp. | reverse complement strand
GCGAAGGTCTTCGCTTGCGGCGACATGCGGCGCGGCCAATCGCTGATCGTCTGGGCGATCCGGGAAGGCCGCCAGGCGGCGCAGGCGGTCGATACGTTCCTGATGGGCGAGAGCCTGCTGCCAAGGTGAGGACGCGAGAGGCTAAGGCATCTCTCGCATGCGCATCATAATCGCCGCAGTTTCTTCGGCGGGAAGCGCCGAGCGCAGTGCGAGGAAGACGACGAACACGCTCCATATCGTGACCGCCGCTACGCAGGGCCAGAAGCCGAGCACGCCGGAGCCTCCGTCGATATCGCCGAGTGCGGAGATCACCCACATTCCGCCGAACCACGGCAAGAGCCAGGCAATATAGCGCCAGCCGAATTCCTCGGCCGGCTTGCGGGCGGCGAAATGATAATAGGCCGCATACAGCGCAAAGCCGACGGCGAGGACCCCGAACATGAAGGAATTGGTTTTGAACCCGGTCCAATAAATGATCCAGTTGCTGCAGACGAATGCGACGGGCGCCAGAATATCGGCGCCCCAAAGCCGGAACGGGCGCGCCAGAGTGGGCTGGCTGCGGCGCAGCACCAAAAGCACGATGGGACCGAGCCCATAGGTCAATACGGTGATCGAAGTCGCGTAATTCACCATGAGCTGCCAAGCCGGGAACGGCGCCAGAAATAATATCCCGACGACCCACATGACCAATACGGCAACCCAGGGCGCTTTGCCCGCGTTCAACAGAGTGAAGCCGCGCGGACCCGCATTCATTTCGCCGACTGCGAAAAGGATGCGCGAGCCGGCGGTGATATAGATGAGCCCGGTGCCGCCCGGCGAGATATAGGCGTCGATATAGAGCAGCGTCGCCATCCAGCCCATGCCGAGGGCGGCGGCAAGTCCGGCGAACGGACCCGCCTCTCCGGTAAAGCTCAGGTGCGCCCAGCCCGTCGCCAGATCGGCCGGCCGCAGAGCCACCAGGAAGCCCACTTGCAGACCGATATAGATGACGGTCGAAATCAGCACGGAACCGATCACCGCCAGCGGAATATGGCGCGCCGGATTCGAGCTTTCGCCGCCGAGATCGATCGCGGCGCGAAAGCCCAAAAAGCTGAACACGATTCCCGCCGCCGGCAGAGCCGTGAAAATGCCCGAGAACTGGTAGCCCTTGGGATCCGCGGCCCAGACGTTCCAGTGCGAACTGCCGAGGATGAGCGCAAAAACCGTAACGGCCGGCACCGCGAGCTTCCACCAGGTGACCGCCGAATTGAAGCGCAGCAGCAAGCGCACGGCGAGGAGGTTCAGCAGCGCGAACAGGCCGAGCAGCAGGGCGCAGACGACGAAGCCCGTCGCGCTCAGCAGGCCGCTGCCGTTGTGCTGCAGAAAGTAGGGCAGATAGTTGTCGGCATAGGTCACGATCGCCTCGGCCTCCACCGCCGGCACCGGGACATAAGCAAGAAACAGCATCCATCCCCAAATCCGACCCAGCCCCTCGCCGTGGCTCGCATGGCTCATATGAACGAGCGCGCCGCTGCGCGGAAACAACACGCCGAGTTCGGCGAAGCAGAGTGCAATGAGCAGGATGATCGCCGCGCCGATCACCCAGCTCCAGACGCTCAGCGGGCCCGCGATCTTCGAGGCGTGGTAGGCGCCGAAGAGCCAGCCGGAGCCAATCATGCTCGTCGTGCTGGCGAACAGGAGGCCGATGACATGCGCGTCGCGCCGCAGTTTTTCGGAACCGCCGTTATCCGCGGAGCCCGCCATGATCCCTCCTGTGTCGGTGCCGGCGCGAGCGGCAAAAAAGTGCGATGCCGAAAGCCACGGCGAAATTATTTCAACGCCTGTCGCGTGGCAGGCAAGCTTTGTTCCATTCCCGCGATAGTTCCGGGAAAGCCGCCGCCAGCGCGGTGCGTTCGGCCTTGATCACCCCGCGTTCGGTAATGAGTCCGGTTACGAGCCGCGCCGGCGTCACGTCAAATCCCGGATTTGCGGCTCCGCTTCCTTGCGGCGTCAGCCGGACGCGCGCGACGCGTCCGTCTTCGCCGAGGCCGCTGATCTCGGTGACTTCGGCTGCGGCGCGCTCCTCGATGGGAATCTCTTTGATTCCGTCGCTCAGCGAAAAATCGATCGAGGGCGACGGTGCGGCGACGTAAAAGGGCACGCCGTTGTCGTGCGCGGCGAGCGCTTTCAAATAGGTGCCGATCTTGTTGCAGACGTCGCCCGTGGCGGTGGTGCGGTCGGTGCCGACGATGACGAGATCGATCCCGCCGTGCTGCATGATGTGGCCGCCGGCATTGTCGACGATCACCTGATGCGGGATGCCTTCCTGCAGGAATTCCCAGGCGGTGAGCGAGGCGCCCTGGTTACGCGGCCGCGTCTCGTCCACGAAGAGGTGGAGCGCCATGCCGGCCGCGTGGGCCTTGTAGATCGGCGCGGTGGCCGTTCCCCAATCGACGGCGCAGAGCCAGCCGGCATTGCAATGGGTAAGAATGTTCACCGGGCCTTGTTTCGCGGCGGCGATCTTGCGGATCAACGCCAAACCGTGGTCGCCGATCGCGGCGCAAAGCGCCACGTCAGCCTCGGCGAGATCGGCGGCGCGGGCGAACGCCGCAGCGGGGCGGGCGGCGGGCGGCAGCGGCCGCAGATGTTCACGCATCGCGGCAAGCGCCCAACGCAAGTTGACGGCCGTTGGGCGGGTAGCCATGAGCGCCGCCGAAGCCGTCTCGATCCCCGCATCCGAAGGGTCGGCTTGCATGGCAAGGGCGAGGCCATACGCGGCGGCGATGCCGATCAGCGGCGCGCCGCGCACCTTCATGTCGCGGATTGCCGCCGCCGCATCGGCAAGCGTTTCGAGCGTTACGACGGCGAATTCGTGCGGCAGACGGGTCTGGTCGATGATCGCGACCTTGCCATCCTTCGGCCAAATCGTCCTGTATTCTGTGCCTTCGATGCGCATCGATGATCCTTGATCGGGCCGCGTGCCGAGCTGCGAACGCGAACCATTCTCTGCCGCAAAGCTTCCCTGAATAGACGGCGAAAAGCCGCCACCTTAACAAGGTTTTAACGGAATCCGATGCAGTCTCTAACTTGTTGTTAACCCGTTCGGGAGTGCCCCGCCATGGATTTGGGACCCAAGGTCGAACCAAGCTTTGATGCGGCCAAGCCTGAAACGGCGAACGAAGCCGCGCCGGCCCAGTCGCCGCAAGATACCGCGGCACCGGCGTCCGCGTCTGCCGATATCCAGGAAAAGGGGCAGGGTTCCGAAAGGCCGAAGGAGAATGCCGGCCCGAACGTGCCGCCCATTCCGAGTTCGGCGCTGGTCATTCTGCCGCCTTCGACGCAGCGCTTCGACGCCCAAGACGATGCTGCCGGAGAGAGCAAGCCGCGCAAACGCACGTGGCTTCGCACCGCATCGCGGGCCGCGTTGCTGTTGATCCTTTGCGGCGCATCCTTTGCGGCGGGCGGGCGCTACCTGGGCTCGATTCCGTTTATGGCGCACGCCGGCAATCCGGCTGCCTGGCAGGCCGCCAAGAACGACGATACGCGCACCGCGATCGCGGCGCTCGGCGCCGAGATGCAGCAACTGGACGCGCATATCGCTGCGCTGCGCGCCG
The DNA here is from genome assembly GCA_030038595.1 of Methylovirgula sp. Classification (GTDB taxonomy): domain Bacteria; phylum Pseudomonadota; class Alphaproteobacteria; order Rhizobiales; family Beijerinckiaceae; genus Methylovirgula. The sequence continues at coordinate 8,715 of JASHSW010000124.1, read as the reverse complement.
TCCAAACGCCCGACGAGATTCGCGCGCTCAAGAAAAGTGTCGATGAATTGAAGGCAAGTTTCGAGACGGCCAACGTCTCGATCGCACAGCTCTCGGCGAAGCTCGACCAATTTGCGCGCGGCGAACCGAGGCTCACCCAGACCGCCCTCGAAAGGACCGAGCGACTCGAAAGCACCGATCCGCGCGCGATTCAGGCGACGTTGGATCGGGCGGCGCGCAGCGGGAGGAACACGCCGATGACCACGGCTTCACTGCCCGCGAACGCCGAGCCGCAGAGCGCGATGACGCAACCTCCCGCGGCGCGGGCGCTTGCCGAGCCGCGCAGGCCGCCGGTGCTGACCAACTGGGTGGTGCGCGACGTCTACGACGGCATTGCGCTCGTCGAGGGTCCGCAAGGCGCGCTCGAGGTCATGCCGGGCGATACGATCCCCGGCGCAGGCATCGTGAAATCGATCGAACGGCGCGGCGGCGGCTGGATCGTGCTGACGAGCCGCGGGTTGGTGGATTACGCCGGAGACTGATGGGGCTTCCTCGGCTTGTGTAAGCTTGCCGGGAAGCAGCGCGTTCCCTCATCGTCGCGGGGAGGGGACAGGCGCCGCCATCGATTCACTTGACATGTTTCGGCAAGAAATACGCCAGCAGCCCGATCGCCGGCAGGAAGGCGGTCACGTGGTAGACCGTCTCGATGCTGGTCATATCCGCCAATTGGCCGAGCACGGCGGCGCCGAGCCCGGCCATCCCGAACGCAAAGCCGAAAAACAATCCGGCGACGGTGCCGACGCGGCCCGGCATCAATTCCTGCGCATAAACGATCATCGCCGAAAACGCCGACGACAAAACGAAACCGATGATGAAGGCCAGCACGCCGGTTGCAGGCAGATTGGCGAAGGGCAAAGCGAGCGTGAACGGCAGCACGCCGAGGATCGATCCCCAGATGACGTAACGCCGCCCGATCCGATCGCCGAGCGGGCCGCCGAAGAACGTGCCGAGCGCCGAGGCGGCGAGGAAGACAAATAAAAACAACTGCGCCGTAGGCACCGAGACGCGGAATTTCGCGATCAGATAGAAGGTGAAATAGCTGTTGAGGCTCGCCAGATAGACGAATTTCGAAAAGACCAGCGCGAGCAGGATTGCCATGGAGGTCGCGACGTGTTTGCGCGTCAGCCCGTGCACGGCGCGCGGCCGCCGGGCGCGCGCCGCCTTTCCGGCGATTTGCGCGGCATACCAATGGCTGATGCCGACGAGCAGCCCGATGCCGATAAGCGGCACGAGCGACAGGAAGGCGATTGCCCGCTGGCCGTGCGGCACGATGATGAAAGCAGCGAGCAGAGGGCCGATCGCGGCTCCCGTATTGCCGCCGACCTGGAAGAGCGCTTGCGCCATGCCGTGCCGGCCGCCCGCCGCCATCCGCGCCACGCGCGAGGCCTCGGGGTGAAATACCGACGAGCCGATGCCGATCATCGCGGCGGCGAGTACGACGAGGCCGAAGTGATTGGCGACCGAGAGCAGCAGCAGACCGATCAATGTGGCGCCCATGCCGATCGGCAGCGAATAGGGGCGCGGATGGCGATCCGTCGCAAGACCGACGAGCGGCTGCAGCAGCGAGGCGGTGATCTGGAACGCCAGCGTGATGATGCCGATCTGGCCGAAATCGAGATGGAAGGACTCGCGGATGACCGGATAGATCGCCGGCAGCAGCGATTGCACCGTGTCGTTCATCAAATGCGACACGCTGAGCGCCAGGAGAACGGCGAAAAGAGTGGTCTCGCCCGGCCCTGCGAGGGACCCGGCTTCGGCTTTGGCTTCCATGCTCGATGATGTCGCGGCTATTCATGGTACCGCCACCCCGGATCGAACGGGGGACCTCTAGATCCACAATCTAGCGCTCTAACCAGCTGAGCTATGGCGGCGTTAACTGTGCGCGAAATTAGGGGGCTGTCGCAGGGATTGCAAGGCTTTGGGCTGGCCGAGGGCGGTGCGAACTGCGCCGCGATGCGCGCATTCTGCGGTTTTCCGTCCGCCCCCCAATTAAGGATGATTCGAGCAATCTGTGGCTGCGGGAAGTGCCGTGTGGACCGCGACTTCGGCTATCATTAGGCTTTCGTTAAGGCTATCCGTGGCGGCGGAGGGGGCCTAGCGATTCGTTGTTAGCGAGCCTCTGCCGCGATGAAGGCCTATTCCTGCGAGCCGGGCATCAGCCCCAAGGACGTCGACGCCGCGCTGCAAGCTCTGTCGCTCGGCGAAGCCGAAGTTCCCGTTCTTGGGGCGCTCCCGGAAGAGCGAAAGATCGCCTTTGCCAGCCAGGCGATGCTGGCGCTCTTTCGTGTGCCGGACCTCGCTGGCCTCGCGGCGCGGCTTTTTGCGGGCGACGATTCCGGCGCCAACCGGCTTTTGGCGCTTGCCGAGACCGAGGACGGCGCGCCGCGTCTCGAACGTCTGAGCTTTTCGTTCGATGGAACACCGCAGACCCTTACCGTCCTCTGTCGCAGGATCGTTACCTCGGAAAAGACGCTATTTCTCGCCGCTGCGCTCGGCGTGCAAACCGAGGCTTCGGCGCAACAGGCCATGCAGCTTGAGGAAGTCCGTCAAGTTCTTGCAGCAAGACTTGGAACACGCACCAACATTCGTTTTCTGTGGCGCACCGACTCGGGTGGCAGGATCACCGAGATCACGCCGCCTCTTGCCGAGGTTGTCGGCGCCGCCGATTTTCTCGGCCGCGATTTCAGCGAGGTCGCCCGATACCTCGAGCGCGAATCCGACGGGCGGTTGGGCCGCGCCTTTCGCGAACGGGAGACGTTCAGCGGTATCGAAGTGCTTTGGCCGATCGCGGATGCCGCCGCCGCCGTCCCGGTCGGTCTCGGCGGCCTGCCGGCCTTCGATCGCGAGCATCGCTTCGAAGGCTATCGCGGCTTCGGCGTCATCCGACTCGAACGGCTCGCCGTTGCCGAGCCGCGCCCCTTCCTGGAGCCGGCACCGGGACAGGCTTCCGAACCAGAACTGCCGTTTGCCGCCAACGTAGTTCCGCTGCGCCCGCCGGCGATACCGGCCGAGCCGATCGCGCCTTCCGATGTGCCCAAAGCCGATGAGGCGCAGCTCTCTCTCGACGAGCGGACCGCCTTCCAAGAAATCGCCGAGGTTCTCAAGGAAGAGACAATTGCGTCCACAGCGCCGGCCACAGCCGCGCAATTGCCGCTCGAAGCGGCGCATGCGGAAGCCGCGCCCGATGCCTATCGGGATCTCGGCCGCAACGCCGCGGCGATTTTCGATCGGCTCGGTTTCGGCCTTCTGGTGAGCCGCGACGACGTCGTCATCTACGCCAACCGCACCTTGCTCGACCTCTTGGGCTTTGCCGACGAAGATTCGCTGCATGCGGCGGGCGGCGTGTCGCGTATCTTCGAGCAAGCCCCGTCTGCCGGCAGCGTTACGATCGGCGTGCGTACGGCGGCGGGCGAAATAATCCCCGTGCGCGCCCGTATCCAATCGATCGAATGGGACCACATGCCGGCGACGCTGTTCACGTTGCGGCGCGACGACGAAAAGGACGCACTTTCCCGCCTGGAGACGGAAGCCAGGGCGCACAGGAACGAAGCGCGCGAGCTCAACGCGATTCTCGATACGGCGACCGACGGATTGGCCGTCCTCGACGCGCGGGGGCGCATTCTGGCGCTCAATCGCTCCGGCGAGGCGCTTTTCGGCTACGACCAGAACGAGGTCGCAGGCCAGCCTTTGACGACACTGATCGCCGCCGAGAGCGAAGCCAAGGTGGAGGAATATTTCGAGGGCCTCAAGAGCAATGGCGTAATGAGCCTCCTCAACGACGGCCGCGAGATCTTGGGGCGCGCCAAACAGGGCGGTTCGATTCCAATTTTCATGACGTTGGGGCGCATCGGTTCCGTGCAGGAGGATCCGGCGGAGCAGAAATTCTGCGCGCTGTTCCGCGACATGACGCATTGGAAGAAGGTCGAACAGGAACTTGAGGATGCGCGCCGCGAAGCGGAGCGGGCAAGCGCCGCCAAATCCGACTTCCTAGCCAAAGTCAGCCATGAAATCCGCACGCCGCTCAACGCCATTCTTGGCTTCGCCGAAGTCATCATGGAGGAGCGTTTTGGGCCGATGGGCAACGAGCGCTATCGCGATTATCTGCGCGACATCCACACCTCGGGCGCGCATGTGATGAGCCTCGTCAACGACCTGCTCGATCTTTCCAAGATCGAGGCGGGAAAGATGGAGCTCGAATTCATTTCGGTGGACGTCAACCGGGCGATCACCGAATGCGTCGCGATCATGCAGCCGCAGGCCAGCCAGGAGCGCGTCATCATGCGCATGGCGCTCGCCCCGCACCTGCCGAAAATCGTAGCGGACGAGCGCTCGCTGCGGCAGATCCTTCTCAATCTTCTCTCCAACGCCGTGAAATTCAACGAGCCGGGCGGACAGGTCATCGTCGCAACCGCCTTAACCGACGTCGGCAACGCCGTGATCCGCATCCGCGACACCGGCATCGGCATGTCGGATCACGACATCGAGACGGCGCTCGAACCTTTCCGGCAGCTTGCCACCGCGCGGCAATCTTCCGGCACCGGCCTTGGCCTGCCGCTCACCAAGGCGCTCATCGAAGCCAACCGAGCGCTTTTCACGATCCGCAGCAAGAAGAACGAAGGGACCTTGGTCGAGGTCGCCTTCCCGCCGGCTCGCGTTCTGGCGGAGTGAAGATCCGCGAACCCTCTCCTGCGGGAGAAGGCATGCCGCCTCCTATTTTCCACCCACGATGATGATGCGCAGCTCGCGCGGCCCATGCGCGCCAAGCTGCATCGTGCGGCCGATATCGGCCGAGCGCGACGGGCCGCTGATGAAATTCACGGTACGCGGCATCGCGCCCTTGCCGTAGGCGCCGCGTAGCCTCTGCCAGATCGTTTCATAATCGCCGACGATGTCGCCGGCCGCGACGACGACGATATGCGTCGGCGGCAGGAAATTGAGGCGCGTCGGATTTTCTTTGCCGGAGACGAGAACCAGCGTCCCCGACTCGGCGACCGCACCGAAGGCACGACTGAGCGCCGCAGTCCCGTCCGGGCTTCCTTCCGCGAGTTCCAGACCTTGCCAGGGCAAGGCGGCGAGGTACGGGTCGGCGCCGGCGCGCAGCGTAGCGGGGAGGTTACGGCGGCGCAGGTAGGTCGCCACTTCGGCGGCCACGTCCGCATTCGAAGCCACCTCCGCTACGCTTGCCAAGACTCGCTCGGCCTCGGCGCGAAACAGAGCCTTGCGTTCTGCGGGATCGAGCTGGCCGCGGGCGGGAATCGTTCCTTGCGGTGCATGTTCCAGCCGGTCCGCCACGGCGCGGCGGCGCGACGCCTCGGAGCCGGTGACGCCCAATGCGCGGCGGACGTCGGCAAGAATTTCGGCGCGCGCGCTCATGACCTGCGCCCCATGCTCTTTCTTCGCGCGAACTCGGCCTGAAAAGTCTCGCCTTGCGGGGCGGGAAAATCGCGGCTCGCCGTCCAGCTTGCCGGCATTTTTCGCAAACGGCCGTCTTCGCCATCGATCTTCGCCAGCACCCGTACCGCGGCGCGCGTTGCGAAGCGATAGAGCGCCGGGCGTTTGGCGAAAAACCCCCAGAGATTCAGGGCAAGACGCTGCCGCACCGAAACGAGGCCGCGTTCGAAGGCGTGCTCGCGCCAAAACCGCATCAGCTTCGGCAACGGGATGCGCACCGGACAGACGCTCTCGCAGGCGCCACAGAAGCTCGATGCATTGGGCAGATCGACGGCATTTTCGATCCCGACGAGGGCGGGAGTCAGCACCGCGCCGATCGGACCCGCATAGACGGACCCGTAGGCATGCCCGCCGACCGACTGATAGACCGGGCAATGATTCATGCAGGCGCCGCAGCGGATGCAGCGCAGCACCTCGGCGAATTCGCTGCCGAGCAGGGCGGAGCGCCCGTTGTCGACAAGGACCACGTGATACTCCTCTGGCCCGTCGGGATCCCCGGGCCGGCGCGGCCCCGTGGCAAACGTCGTGTAGGTCGATATCTCCTGTCCGGTCGCCGAGCGGGTGAGCACGCGCAGGAGCTGCGCCGCATCTTCGAGCGTCGGCACCAGCTTTTCGATCGAGGCAAGCACGATGTGCACCTTGGGCAGAGTCGCGGCGAGGTCGCCGTTGCCTTCGTTGGTGACGATGATCGAAGTGCCGGTTTCGGCGACCAGGAAATTGGCGCCGGTGATGCCGATGTCGGCGGAGAGAAACATCTTGCGCAACACGGCGCGGGCTTCGGCGAGCAGGGCGCTCGCCTCGGTAAGATCGCGCCCCTCCGGCAAATCGCGATGCGCACGGCGGAAGTCTGCGGCGATCTGTTCCTTGGTGAGATGCACGGCCGGCGCGGTAATGTGCGACGGCAGCTCGCCGCGCAGTTGGAGGATATATTCGCCGAGGTCGGTTTCGACCGGGTCGACGCCATTCGCTTCGAGCGCGGCATTGACGCCGATCTCTTCGCCGATCATCGTCTTGCCTTTGACGGCGAGTTTTGCGCCGTGCCGCCGGCAGATCGAAACCACGATGTCGTTGGCGTCTTTTGCGCTACGCGCATAGTGCACGATGCCGCCCGAAGCCGTAACCCTCTTCTCATAGGCTTCGAGATAGAGATCGAGATGCGCGAGCGTATGAGCCTTGATGTCGCGGGCGCTGTCGCGCAAAGAATCGAACTCGGGCAGACGCGCGACCGCCGCGGCACGCTGGGCGGTGAAGCCATCGCGCGAGATAGAAAGGGCCGTCTGCAACTGCTTGTCTTCAAGCGCCAGATGCGCACGGCGGGTAAATTGCGCGGCGTTCATGGTCGAGGCGTTCGCTTCGGACGGCAGATCGCCGGCTCATCGGTCATGCCGGCGAGGACTTCGGCGAAGTGACGCACTTCGATGCCGCTGCCCTCGCGCGATAGCCGGCCGGCGATCTGCATGAGGCAACCGAGATCGCCGGCGAGCAGCACCGAAGCGCCGCAGGCTTTCAGATTGGCGATCTTCTCGTCGGCGATTGCGGTGGAGATTTCACCGTACTTTACCGCGAATGTGCCGCCGAAGCCGCAGCAACGATCACATCCCGCCATTTCGACAAGCTCAATTCCAGCGACGCTTTTCAGCAGCTTGCGCGGCTCTTTTGCGATGCCGAGTTCGCGCAGCCCGGAACAGGCGTCGTGATAGGTGACACGCCGCGCGAACCGTGCGTTGACCGCCTTGACTTTCATCACGTCGCTCAGGAATTGCCCGAGCTCGTAAACCTTGGCGGCAAATGCGTTGGCTTTGCCGGCGAACGCCGGATCCCCGGCAAACAGCCCCGGATACTGTTTGGCGAGCATGCCGGCGCAGGAGCCCGAAGGCGCCACCACGTAATCGCAGGAGGCGAATGTATCGATCGCCTGTCGGGCGAGGTCCTTGGCAAGGTTCCGGTCGCCGGAATTATAGGCCGGCTGGCCGCAGCAAGTCTGCGGCGGAACCTCGACCGTGCACCCGGCGTCTTCAAGGAGCCTGACCGCCGCCCATCCGATCGAGGGACGCAGCAGGTCCACAAGACAGGTGACGAACAGCCCGACGCGCGGCGTGGCTGACGTGTTCATCGCGATGCTCCCGCGGGCTTTCCCGGCCGTAGGCGTGGCCAGTTCAGCGCATCCCCGGCATAGGTTGGAGCAGGGCGACGCGCAATTCTTTTTCCGACGGCAGGAACGCAGCGCACGAATGGCCGGGAAAAGGCCACGAGGGAGCTCTAGATGTTTCACCATGCGGCGAACCGTGAAATAATGGCGATGAAGGCAAGCACCACATCCGTTGACGGCATGACCGGCATTCTTTTCCCCAAACCGGACCCCGACATTGTCGCGCGCCGCCCCGCAATCATCGCCGGGCTTGCCGCGCTGCTACCGCCCGAATGCCTCGTCGCGAGCGAAGACGAACGCCGCGCTTTCGAAACCGACGCGTTTACCGCCTATCGCCGCGTCCCGCTCGCCGTGGTCCTACCGCGCTCGACCGAGGAACTGAGTGCGGTGATGAAATTTCTGCACGGAGGAGGCGTGAAGGTCGTGGCGCGCGGCGCCGGCACGTCGCTTGCCGGCGGCGCGATTCCGCAGGAAGACGCCGTGGTCGTGGGCGTTGGCAAGCTGAACCATATCCTCGCGATCGACTATGCAAGCCGGACGATCAAGGTCGAATCCGGCGTCACCAATCTCGCGATCACCGACGCGGTGGCGGGCGAGGGCTTCTTCTATGCGCCGGATCCCTCTTCGCAGCTTGCCTGCACGATTGCCGGCAATATCGCCACGAATTCGGGCGGCGCACATTGCCTCAAATATGGGGTGACGACCAACCACGTGCTCGGCGTCAAAATGGTGCTGGTCGACGGGACCATCGTCGAAATCGGCGGTGGACACCTCGACGCGCCCGGTCTTGACCTCCTGGGGCTCATCGTCGGCTCGGAAGGCCAGCTCGGCATTGTCACCGAGGCGACGTTACGAATTCTGCGCGCCGCCGAAGACGCTCGTCCGGTTCTCTTCGGCTTTCCGACCAGCGAGCAGGCGGGCGCCTGCGTCGCGGCGGTCATCGGCGCCGGAATCATTCCGGTCGCCATCGAATTCATGGACAAGCCGGCGATCGAGATCTGCGAAGCCTTCTCGCACGCCGGCTATCCGCTCGATGTCGGCGCGCTGCTCATCGTCGAAGTCGAGGGATCGCAGGC
>JASHSW010000123.1 GCA_030038595.1 Methylovirgula sp. | reverse complement strand
AGCTGGCCGCGAAACGTAACTTCGCCGTCGGTGGGCTTGGTGAGCCCAGAGATGATGCGCAGCAATGAGGACTTGCCGGAGCCGGAACGGCCGAGCAAGCCGACGATCTCTCCGTCCTTTAGGCTCAGCGAGACGTGATCGAGCACCAGTGCACCGGCCTCGCCGGAGCCGGTAACGTAGCTCTGGCAAACGTCCTTGACTTCAAGCAGAGGTTTGAGGGTCGTGTCGAGCATAAAACCTCAATCCAGCCGCAGGCGGCGCTCGGCCAAGCGCGACAGCGGGCGCCAGAGCAACCGGTTGAACAGAATGACGAAGACCGACATCACCGCGACGCCGAGCACGATTTTTGGATAATCGCCGGCGGCTGTCGCCGTTGCGATGTAGGCGCCGATTCCGTGCGCTTTCACCGTATCGTTTCCCCATTTCACGTATTCGGCGACGATGGCCGCATTCCACGATCCGCCCGAAGCCATCAAGGCGCCGGTCACGTAATAAGGAAAGATCCCCGGCAGGATCACCTCCAGCCACCAGTCAAGACCGTGAATACGAAAACTCGCCGCCACCTCGCGCAGCTCGTTCGGAAAGGCGCTGGCGCCGCCAACCACGTTGAACAGGATATACCATTGAGTCCCGAAGATGATGAGGAAGCTCAACCAAATATCGGGGTTGAGGGAAAACCGCAGGATCAATACCACGGCGATCGGAAAGAGAACGTTGGCCGGGAAGGCGGCGAGAAATTGCGCCAGTGGCTGAATGGTTTCGGCAAGCCGGGCATTGAGCCCAATCATCACTCCGATCGGCACCCAGACTAGGGAGGCCAGCACGATGAGCGCAATCACGCGCAACATCGTCAGAAACGTGAGCCAGAGGGTCAGGACAAATTCGGAAAAGGTCAGATTGGCGCTCACGTAACGGTAGACGAGCCAGACGGCCAATGCCGCGGCGGCGAGCCCTATCCCGGTCCAAAGAAAATCGAGGATCCGCTCCTTCCAGCGGTTCGCCTCTCCCGAGAGTTCGGCGTGAAACGGCAATTCGAGACGCCATAGCGCCATTCGCTGGAAGAGCTGGGTCGGCAGGGCGATGACTGCCCGCAGCAAATAGGTGCGCCGAAAGAGCTGCACGACCCACGATCTTTGCTCATATTCGCCGGTCGACAATTCGACGCGAAATCGGCTGCTGAACGTGACAAGCGGCCGAAACAGCAATTGATCGTAGGCGATGATGACAAGCAGCATGGTGATAATCGCCGCGAAAACGGCGTCGATGCGCCGATGGTCGATGGCCAGCGCAAGATAGGAGCCGACGCCAGGCAGGTTGACGGTCGTATCGCCCACCGAAATCGCTTCGGAGGCGACGACGAAGAACCAGCCGCCGGACATCGACATCATCATGTTCCAGATGAGCCCGGGCATGGCGTAGGGCGTCTCGAGCTGCCAAAACCGCTGCCAGGGCGAGAGCAAAAGGCTGTTTGCTACCTCGTTCAGCTCGTGCGGCACGTTGCGCAGCGACTGATAGAAGGAAAAGGCCATGTTCCAGGCTTGGCTGGTGAAGATCGCGAAGATCGCCGCGCATTCCGCGCCGAACGTCGAGCCGGGGAAGAGGCCGAGGAAGAACGTCACGGTAAACGACAAGAATCCGAGAATCGGCACCGATTGCAGAACGTCGAGAATCGGAATGAGGAAACGCTCGGCACGGCGGCTCTTGGCGGCCCAGGTAGCATAGGTGAAGGTGAAGACCAGCGAGCAGAGGATCGCCGCAAACATCCTGAGCGTGGTGCGCAACGCGTAATAGGGCAGATTTGCGTAATCGAGCGTGACGCTCGATTGCGGCGCTTCGAGCGGCAGAACCATGCCGCGCGAACCATGGACGAGCGCAATGAAGCCGGCGAAGATCAATGCCAGCGCAATCAGGTCGAACTGGTTCGGCAGCGTCTTGCGGCCGATCGAGGCGAGGGCGACGATTCTCGAAGACATGCGGCACTTTATCGGAAGTCTGGCGTTCCTCTTGTCATTAAGTGGCGTGACATTCAAGTGACGCCAATCTGCGGACCGATCTCGACGCCTCGTTCGAAGATCCGGCGCAACAGCGCAAAGGAAGGTGAATGCTTGCCGGCGCGCCCGTGCGGGGGGTGGACCGCGGATGGCGATATCCTTATGGTGCCCGCTTGCCCCGCTCTGCCGTGGAGCGCGGGTGCAAAGAGGCGAACGTGCAGCGCGCCGACACAGGTAGCGAAATGTCGAGCCCGGATGATTTGCACGCGGGGCCGGCAGGAGCCCTCGTTTCGCCCGTACCTGGAGACTCGGCGTATCGGCCCGAGCAAACGCCGACCTACGCGGCGCTCGATCTCGGCACCAACAACTGCCGGCTTTTGATCGCCCGCCAGGCGCATCACAACGCCGACGGATCCGGCTTTCGGATCATCGACTCGTTTTCGCGGATCGTCCGGCTCGGCGAAGGCGTCTCGCAATCCGGCCGGCTCGGCGAGGCGGCCGTGGCGCGCACCCTCGAGGCGCTGGAGATCTGCTGCGCCAAGATGAGGGCGCGCGGCGTAACGCGGGCACGGTCGATTGCGACCGAGGCTTGCCGGATGGCCGCGAACGGCACCGAATTCGTCGCCAGCGTGAAGGAAAAAACCGGGCTCGACCTCGAAATCGTGGATCGCGAAACCGAGGCGCGGCTTGCCGCCGCGGGTTGCGCCTCGCTCGCCGATCCGGCCGCAAAAGCGGTGTTACTCTTCGACATCGGCGGCGGCTCCTCCGAAGTGATCTGGCTCGATCGCGCCGCGCCCGGCGCCGGCAAGAAAATTCGCTTTTGGGTCTCGCTGCCGCTCGGCGTCGTCACGCTGGCCGAGAGATTCGGCGGCGTCGAAGTCGATGATGCGCTCTTCGAGAAGATGGTCGATTGCGTCGCCTTGGCGCTTGGCGATTTCATCCGCGGCGTGGCCGGTTTCGGCCGCTGCCCGAATTTTCATTTGCTCGGCACGTCAGGAACAGTGACGACAATCGGCGGCGTTTTCCTCGATCTGCCGCGCTACGACCGGCGCCAGGTGGACGGACTCTGGATGCGCGATTACGAGATCGATGCTACGGTCCGCAAGTTGCGCGGCATGCCATATCGCGAGCGCGCCGCGAACGGCTGCATCGGTCCCGAGCGCGCCGATCTCGTGCTCGCCGGTTGCGCGATTCTTGAAGCGATCCGGCGCGCCTTTCCGGCCGAACGCGTGCGCATCGCCGATCGCGGTCTGCGCGAAGGAATTTTGATGCAATTGATCGCCGCCGACCGGATCGGCCCGCGATGACCGAACGCAGCGGTTCGTTGAAGACGCGCGTCAAGACGGCGCGCAAGCGCTCGGCTGCCTCGACTGCCTGGCTCGAACGCCAGCTCAACGATCCCTACGTGGCGCGCGCCCAGCGCGAGGGCTATCGCTCGCGCGCTGCCTACAAACTTCTGGAGATCGACGCGCGCTATCATATCCTGGGGCGCGGGCAAAGGGTCGTCGATCTTGGCGCGGCGCCGGGCGGCTGGTCGCAGGTTGCCGCCGCGAAGGTCGGGGAGGGCAAGGTTTTCGCCATCGATCTTCTGCCGGTCGAGGCGCTGGCGGGTGTCGAATTTCGCGTTCAGGATTTTCTCGATCCACAGGCGCCGCAAATTCTGAAGGAATGGCTCGGCAGCCCAGCCGATGTGGTCCTTTCCGACATGGCGGCGAACGCGACCGGGCACCGCAAGACCGACCATTTGCGCATTGTTGGGCTTGTCGAACGCGCTGCGGAATTTGCTACGGAGGTATTGGCCGAAGGCGGAACGTTTCTTGCCAAAGTGTTGCAGGGCGGCACGGAGACGGCGCTGCTCGCCGAGCTCAAACGCCAGTTCGCGGAAGTGCGGCATGTGAAGCCGAAGGCGAGCCGCGCGGAGTCCTCCGAACTCTATGTGCTGGCGAAGGGATTTCGCGGCAGTCGCCAGGCAACCTCATAGTGTGGAGAATACCAAATTATTGCCTGGTGATTCCGCAGCGTTTCGCGGTGACTCGGCTTTCCCAGCAACCGGTCGCCATACATTCGCCAAGCAATTCTCCGCAAACGCCGCGGCATCTTGGTGAGCCGCCATAGTTCTTTTCGCAATAGGCGAAGCAGACCTGTTGCCGATCTGAACACGTCATGGCGAAAGCGGATGTCGAGATTGCGTCGATGTGGACGCCGAACGCTCCGACCAGCAAACTTATTGTTAAAAAACGGCGCATGAAACCCTCGCTCGGAGGTCATTTACACCTTAGGCCATTCGATCGGGGCTGCAAGACGGGACGGATCGAATTCCCGTCTCGCTACCCCGACAGCTAGCCGCTTGCTTGCCGCGCCGCCTTATGCCTCGGTGGCCCGGCGAGATCGGTGCCGGCGTCCTTCGGCAGGTGCAGGAACCAAAGGATCGACGTCGCCGAGGCAACCGCGACAAGGACGAACGCCCAGTGAAAGTCGACGACCGCGAGATGCGGGCCGCCGCGCAGCGCGTGCGAGGCTTCGATCCCAAAGGCGCCGACGGCGATGCCGAGACTCAGGGATAATTGCTGGGCAACCGCCGCAAAGCTCGTCGCCCGGCTCATCGCCGCGGAGTCGACCTCGGCGTAGGTGATGGCATTGATCGCAGTGAATTCCAGCGAGCGGAAGAATCCGCCGAAGAGAAGCAATCCCATCATCAGAAAAATCGGAGTTGCGCGCGTAAACAGGCCGTAGCTCGCCAGAAACACGCAGCTTATCAGTGCATCGAAGACGAGCACCGTGCGGAAACCGAACCAGCGCAGGATCGGAACGGCGGTTACCTTCATCAGCATCGCGCCGGCCGCGGCGACGAACGTCACCGATCCGGATTGGAACGGGCTCATCCCGAAACCGACCTGCAGCATCAGCGGAAGCAGGAAAGGCAAAGCGCCGATCCCGATCCGGAACAGCGAGCCACCGACGATACTGGAGCGAAACGTCGGAAGGGCGAGAAGGCGCAGATCGAGGATCGGAAACTTGGTTCTGCGGGCGTGAAACCAATAGGCGGTGAGCAATACCGCGCCGCAGAAAAGCAGTGCGGCGACAAGTCCTTTGCCCATGACGCCGTTGCCGGCCACCGTGAGGCCGAAGAGCAGCGAGGCGAGCCCGACGCCCGAAAGCGCAAATCCTTTGACGTCGAGCGGCCAAGGCGCTTCGCCATGTACGTTCTTGATGAACAGACTGACCAGCCCGATGCCGAGGATGCCGATCGGCACGTTCACGAAGAAGATCCAGCGCCAATGGAAATAGGTTGTGATGAAGCCGCCGATCAGTGGGCCGAACAGCGGCCCAAGGAGCGCCGGAATCATGATGTAGGAAAGTGCGCCGACCACCTCGGAGCGGGCGACCGAACGCAACAGAACCAGCCGACCGACCGGCACCATCATCGCGCCGCCGAACCCCTGGATCATGCGCGCCGCGACGAACTCCCATAACGTGCTTGAAAATCCGCAGAGGATCGAGCCGAACGTAAAGACCAGGATGGCGCCACGGAAGATCGTGCGCGCTCCGAACTTATCCGCCGCCCAGCCGCTCGCCGGGATAAAGATGGCGAGCGACAGAAGATACGAGGTGAGCGCCAGTTTCAGCGTGATCGGGTCCTCGTGCAGATCCGCGGCGATGGCCGGCAACGAGGTCGCGATCACTGTCCCGTCGAGGGTTTCCATGAAGATGGCGCAAGCAACGATCAGCGCCGTAACGACATAGCGCGGCACGCGGGATCCTGAGGTTCACAGGGAGGCGGAGAATATTCTAGGGCCTGGTGGCCCCTAGGGATAGATGCTTGCTGGCGCCGCGCTGTGGCGGCGCGCTCCTGCAAGGCCGCAGCCGGAGCCTCGACCGCAGAGCCGCTTTGCGCTGCGGCGAACCCGTGCTATGAGCCGCTGCCAACTTTCATCACGCCGCGGTCGGCTTTCCGATTCGCGGCAGTCTTTTAGGGTCCGCGGCGGCGGCCGCGCAGCAGGAGTTGGCCATGCCAGACATCGCAAAACCGGCGTTTCGGGAAGCTCTGACGTTCGACGACGTGCTGCTTCTGCCGGGCCATTCCGAAATCCTGCCGAGCGGCGTCGATCTGAAAACGCGGCTCACCGCCGCCATCGGCCTCAATCTGCCGATCATCTCGGCAGCGATGGATACCGTCACCGAAGCGCGGCTGGCGATTGCTCTCGCCCAGGCGGGCGGGATCGGCGTCATCCACCGCAACATGGAGCCGGAAGAACAGGCCGAGGAAGTCCGCAAGGTGAAGCGCTACGAAAGCGGGATGGTGGTCAATCCGATCATCGTCTTCCCCGACGAGACGCTTGCCGAGGCGCTGGCTCTGATGCGCAAACACGGGATCTCGGGCATTCCGGTGGTCGAGCGCGGCCCGCAAGGCAAGCCGGCGCGGCTCTGCGGCATCCTGACAAACCGCGACGTGCGCTTCGCCGACAATCCGCTGCAGCCGGTCTCCGAGCTCATGACCAAAAAGGTCATCACCGTGCGCGAAGGCGTTACGCAAGAGGAAGCGCGCCGGCTTCTTCATCAGCACCGGCTCGAAAAGCTTGTCGTCGTCGACGACGAGAGCCGCTGCGTCGGGCTGCTCACGGTAAAGGACATGGAGAAGGCGACGCAGCATCCCGACGCCAGCAAGGATGCCGAAGGGCGCCTGCGCGTCGCCGCCGCCTCGACGGTCGGCGACAAAGGCTATGAGCGGGCGCTGGCGCTGGCCGATGCCGGCGTCGATGCGATCGTCGTCGATACGGCGCATGGGCATGCCCAGTCGGTGCTCGACCAGGTGGCGCGAATCAAGCGCGTCTCGAACAAAGTCGCAGTCATCGCCGGCAATGTGGCGACCGCCGACGGGACGAAGGCGCTGATCGACGCCGGGGCCGACGCCGTGAAGGTGGGCATCGGCCCTGGCTCGATCTGCACGACGCGGATCGTCGCCGGCGTCGGCATGCCGCAATTGACCGCGATCCTCGATGCAGTCGAAGTGGCGCGCAAAGCCGACGTTCCGGTGATCGCCGACGGCGGCATCAAATATTCGGGCGATCTCGCCAAGGCGATCGCGGCAGGCGCCGATTGCGCGATGATCGGCTCGCTGCTCGCCGGCACCGACGAAAGCCCCGGCGAGGTCTATCTGTTTCAGGGCCGCTCGTTCAAATCCTATCGCGGCATGGGCTCGGTGGGAGCGATGGCGCGCGGCTCGGCCGACCGCTATTTCCAGCAGGACATCAAGGACACGCTGAAACTCGTCCCCGAGGGAATCGAGGGCCAGGTGCCATATCGCGGCCCCGCCGCCGCGGTGCTGCATCAGTTGAGCGGCGGACTGCGCGCCGCCATGGGCTACGTCGGGGCGCCGACGATCGCCGAATTCCAGGTCCGGGCGAGATTCGTAAAGGTTTCGGCCGCCGGACTGCGCGAAGGCCACGTTCACGACGTGACGATCACCCGCGAAAGCCCGAACTATCCGACCGGCGTGTGAACACGTCGCGGCAACAACATCATGAAGGCGCGTTCCGATGACCCCCGCTGCCCGCGTCGCCGCGGCGATCGAGATTCTTGCCGACATCGAAACGCGCCATCGCCCCGCCTCGGATGCGCTGAAGGATTGGGGGCTCGCGCATCGGTTTGCCGGATCGAAGGACCGCGCCGCGCTCGCCACGCTCGTCTATGACGGGTTGCGTCGCCGCGCTTCCGCGGCGTGGATCATGGGGGACGAGAGCCCGCGCGCGATCGTGCTTGGCAGTTTGCGCGAAATGCGCGGGCTCGGCGTCGCCGAGATCGCCGCATTGTTTACCGGCGAAGGATTTGCGCCGCCGCCGCTCGGCGAAACCGAGCGTGCGCGGCTTGCCGCCGGCTCTCTCGACGGGGCGCCCGATTGGGTGGCCGGCGATTTTCCGGAATGGCTAGCGGCCTCGTTCGGCGCGGCGTTCGGCGATCGGGCGGCGGACGAGGGCAGGGCGCTCGCCGCCCGATCGCCGCTCGATCTGCGGGTCAATACGCTGAAGGCCACACGCGAAAAAGCCGCCGCCATGCTGCAGCATCTCGGTGCCGTGCCGACCCCGCTCTCGCCCATTGGACTGCGCCTGCCGCTGCTTGCGGATGGGCGCAGCCCCGCGCTGGCCGGCGAACCGGCCTATGTCAAAGGCCTCGTCGACATCCAAGACGAAGGCTCGCAACTCGCCGCGCTTCTCTCCGGGGCGAAATCCGGCGAGCAGGTGCTCGACCTTTGCGCCGGCGGCGGCGGCAAGACATTGGCGCTCGCTGCGATGCTGGACAACCGCGGGCAGATTTATGCGACCGACCGCGAGGCGCGGCGTCTTGCCGGCATCCATCCGCGGCTGGCGAAGGCCGCCACGCGCAACATCCAGGTTCGCACCCCGCGGCGCGGCGCCGACGTGCTCGCCGATCTCGAAGCCCGCTGCGATCTGGTTCTCATCGATGCGCCTTGCACAGGCACGGGAACCTGGCGGCGCAACCCCGACGCCAAATGGCGCGTGCGCCCCGGCGCACTTGAACAAAGGATGAAGGAACAGGACGAAATTCTCGAGACCGCGCAGCGATTTGTAAATCGTACCGGACGGACCCTGTACGTTACCTGCTCGCTGCTCCGCGAAGAGAACGAAGACCGGATCGCGGCCTTCTTGGAAAAGAACGGCGCTTTCGCCGCGATCCCGCCGGCCGAACTTGCCCGCGCGGCGGGGCTGCCGGAGCTAGAGCGCTTTGCCTCGCGGCTCGGCCCGGGTGTGCGGTTCTCGCCTCTGGCGAGCGGCACGGACGGGTTCTTTATTGCTGGGCTCAGGCGGACATAATCCCTCTCCCTGCAAGCGGGGAGAGGGCTGGGTGAGGGGCCGGGCGATTGACCGCAATAGCGCAGCTAATCCCCTCGCCCCTCACCCCAACCCTCTCCCCATTCGCTGACGCTTATGGG
>JASHSW010000122.1 GCA_030038595.1 Methylovirgula sp. | reverse complement strand
GCAGCACGAGATGCGCGTTGACGAATTGGCCGGGCCACAAGGACCTGTCTTTGTTGGCGAATTCTGCCTTGAGCTGCACCGTTCCGGTGTTCTGATTGACGGAATTGTCGACAAGATCGAGGATGCCCGCGGCGATCTCTTTTTGGTCGTTGGAAGCATAGGCCAAGACGCGCAGGCGGCTATCGGCCATGGCCTCGCGAACCCGTCCGATATCCGCTTCCGGCAAGGTGAAGATGATGTAGATCGGCTCGATCTGCGTGACGACGACGAGCGTCTGCGTGCTGTTGGCCTGGATCATCACGCCGAGATCGACCTTCCGGATCCCGGTCACACCGTCGACCGGCGAGCGGATCGCTGCGTAATCGACGTTGAGCGCCGCGGCGCGGATCGCCGCTTGGTCGGCTTGGACGGTTGCCTGGTCTTGATCGACGAGCGCCTTCTGCGTCGCATATTCCTGCTCGGGCACGAAATTCTGCGTCAGCAACTTCGCATAGCGCTGCAAGTCGACCTGCGCATTGGCGAGCGCGGCCTGATCCTTGGCGAGGTCTGCCTTCGCCTGAGCGAGCGCCGCTTGGTAAGGGCGCGGATCGATCTGGATCAGCAGATCGCCGGTTTTGACATCCTGGCCTTCCTTGAAGTTGATCTCCGTCACCGCGCCTTGGACGCGGCTTTTCAGCGGGACCGTGTTATAGGCGGTTACGGTTCCGAGCCCGCGCAAGATGATCGGCACATCCTCCGCCTTCGCCGTAGCGACCAGAACCGGCACAGGGGGCGCCTCGGCATTCGGCGTCTCGCCGGCCGGCGGACGGGCGTGCGTCCGCCAGTAATCGGCGCCGATTGCGCCGATCGCCAGGACCGCAAGTACAACAAAGGCTTTTCGCATCGCCGATCCGTCCGTGACGAAAGCGTGCATTCAAACCACGCGCGGCGGCCAAGATCCACCCCGGCCTCTCTCACGCTTTTGTAATCTCGGCATCTTTTTGCGCCGAACGGGTCCGGCCGCCGGTTGACCGCGGCGCGCCCGGGCGCTGATTTTCTTGGCCAACCTGTTAAGCTTGGGTGTGGACCAATCGATAAGCCTCGATCGTTGTTTGCTGGGCGTTGCGCGTTCGGCGTTGGGCCGGCCGTGGCGCGAGCGTCTCGAGGAAACCGAGCAGAACCGCGCCCTGGCGATTGCGCAAATCCACGGCCATTCCGATCTCCTGGCGCGGGTATTGGCGGGGAGAGGCGTCGTGCCGCAGGACGCCGACCTCTATCTCGATCCGCAACTTCGTCGGCTGATGCCCGACCCCTACGCGTTGCGCGGGATGGAGGCGGCGGCCGAACGGTTTGCGGCGGCCATTACCGCCGGTGCGACGATTGCGATCTTCGGCGATTACGACGTGGACGGCGCCGCTTCCGCCGCTTTGCTCGACGAGTTTCTGACCGCCGCCGGCGCGCCGCACCTCGTGCGCATTCCCGACCGAATCTTCGAAGGCTACGGTCCCAATCCGAAAGCAATCGGCGAATTGGCCGAGGCCGGCGCCAATCTTCTCGTCTGCGTCGATTGTGGCACGACGAGCCACGCGCCATTGGCCGAGGCGCGCAAACTCGGCCTCGATGCGATCGTCCTCGATCATCATCAGGCGCCCGAAGCTTTGCCCGAGGCGATCGTCGTCAATCCCAACCGGCAGGACGATCTTTCCGGCCTCGGCCAGCTTTGCGCCGCGGGCGTCGTGTTCATGACGCTCGTCGCCGTAAACCGCCTGCTGCGCGCCCGCGGCTTTTGGAGCGCAGCGCGCCCTGAGCCCGATCTTCTCCTGGGCCTCGATCTCGTCGCGCTGGCAACCGTCGCCGACGTCGCGCCGCTGACCGGCCTGAACCGCGCCTTCGTCGTCAAAGGACTGGCTTTGATGCGGGCGCGGGAACGGCCCGGATTGCGCAGCCTGTTCGACATTGCCGGGGCGGACGGTCCACCCAACCCTTACCAGCTTGGCTTTCTCATCGGCCCACGCATCAATGCCGGCGGACGCATCGGCGATGCGGCGCTCGGCGCCAGGCTGCTTGCGATGCGCGACGAGGTCGAAGCGCGTCGCCTCGCCGGACAGCTCGACCGGCTGAACCGCGAGCGCCAGGTCGTGGAAGCGGCAATTCTGCAAGCCGCGGCGATTCAGGCCGACGATACGCGCGCGGCGATCGTCGTCGCCGGCGAGAATTGGCATCCTGGCGTCGTCGGCCTCGTCGCGGCGCGGCTGAAGGAGAAATTCCGCAAGCCCGCCTTCGCGATCGCCTTCGACGGCGCGATCGGCACGGGATCGGGGCGCTCGATTGCCGGTATCGACCTGGGTAAAGCGGTCCGTCTCGCCGTCGAAGCCGAGCTCGTCGCAAAGGGCGGCGGCCACGCCATGGCGGCGGGGATCACGCTCGCCAAGGAGAAGCTCGACGCGTTCCGCGACTTTCTGGAAGTAAGCCTCGCCGAAAAGGTCGCCGCGGCGCGCGCCGAGGACTCGCTCCTTGTCGATGCGACGCTGACGGCATCGGGCGCCAATCTCGCGCTCTATACGGCGCTTCAGCGGGCAGGGCCGTTCGGCGCCGGCAATCCGGAACCGATCTTCGTTTTTCCGGCGCATCGTCTCATCGACGTGATGCCGGTCGGAGAAGGGCATATGCGCTGGCGCGCCGAGGCGGGCGATGGAGCGAGTCTCGCCGGCATAATCTTCCGCGCCGTCGATACGTCACTCGGCGAGGCGTTGCGCGCGGCGCGCGGTTCGACGGTGCATCTTGCCGGGAGTTTGAGCCTCGACCGCTGGAACGGCCGCGAGACGATCCGGCTCAAGCTTCTCGATCTGGCGAGCGCCGAGCAGCGCGGATCCGGCGCGTGAACCATGCGCGCCTGCGCAGAAGTGCCCATTGCCACCGCCGACGCCGCTCTCTATACCTCGCCCGTTTCGAACTATTGCCCGCGCCCATCGTCTAGCGGTCCAGGACGTTGCCCTTTCACGGCAAAAACAGGGGTTCGAGTCCCCTTGGGCGCGCCAGGGGTTTTCTCAAGTCGGATGCGATGCGTGGCCGCTGTCCAGCGGCGCGCACGCTTCTTTTTCCGGCAGCTGATGGCGACCTTCCAACCGGCAACGCCATATCTTTGCGCAATCGGAACGAGGCGGTGGCGCTGCCTGAATTCCGTCTAACTGAGTCTCCACGGTGGCTTCGCTGGAAGGTGAGGAGGCCGAACTCGAAGGAGAGCAGGACAATGACCAAAA
>JASHSW010000121.1 GCA_030038595.1 Methylovirgula sp. | reverse complement strand
CGCAACCATCCGGAACTCAAGGATGCGCAAATCATGCGGCTCGTCGGCACGACGAAAACGACGCTGCAATCGATCCGCAACCGGACGCACTGGAATTCGCAGGCCTTGACGCCGATGGATCCGGTGACGCTCGGCCTCTGCTCGCAGATGGACCTCGACTTCGAGGTCAATCGCGCCGCCAAAGAGCGTATGCCCGTGGAGGAAGATCGCAGCCAGACGCTGGTGCCCGCCGAGGTAACCACGGCGCATCGCGGCGAAGAGACCGATGCGGAAGTGTTCACAACCCCGTCGGCGCCGGCCGAGCAGGAAGCCGCCCTCGACGTGGACTCGGTTTTTGCCAAGCTCCGGGATCGCAAAGAAAAAGAGTGACGGCGGGCGACGCCGCAGGCGCAGATCCGGCCGAATTTCGTTAACCCACCTTTGCGACCCGCGGGGTTGCGGTAACGGGCGGATAAGGATAACGCTTATATGGTTGATCGGGTTCACTTTTAGGACCGGTTCAAAGAGCGGGGCCAATGTTCGCCAAGACCGATCTCGCAGCCCGTATCTTTGCGTTGGCCGCCGTGGCCCTGGCCGGCGTGCTCCTCCTCGGCTGCAGCGAGGAACCGGACCAACTCCTCACCAGCCGCGCCTATCAGCCGCTCTCCCCGCAAATGCTGGCGCTTATGCAGGAAAAAGGCACCAGCCCGGCCGCACCCATGCTCATCCGCACCTACAAGAAGGAGGCCGAGTTCGAAATCTGGAAGATGCGGTCGGATGGGCAATATGCGTTGCTGAAGACCTATCCGATGTGCCGCTGGTCCGGCCAGCTTGGACCGAAGCGCCGGGAAGGCGATCGTCAGGTGCCCGAGGGGTTCTATGCGATCACGCCCGCGCAGATGAACCCCAATTCCAATTATTATCTTTCCTTCAACGTCGGCTATCCCAACGCCTACGATCGCGCCCATGGGGCAACCGGCGAGTCGATCATGGTGCACGGCGCCTGTTCTTCGGCCGGCTGTTTTTCGATGACGGACGAGCAGATCGCCGAGATTTACGCTGTCGCGCGCGAGGCTTTCGCCGGGGGACAGCGCGAGATCCAGATGCAATCTCTGCCGTTCCACATGACTGCCGAAAACTTCGCCAAATACCGGCTCGATCCGAACATCGCTTTCTGGAAGGAGCTGAAAACCGGCAGCGACAATTTCGAAGTTACCCGACGCGAAGTCGCGGTCGGGGTCTGCGACGGTCATTATGTGTTTAACGCCGAGCCGGCGAGCGGCGGAGAATTGGATCCGACCGGCGCCTGTCCGGCGCTGAAGCACGATCCGATGGTGGAGGCCGAAGTCCTGGCAAAGCAGAAGCGCGACGACGCGAAGATCGCCGCGCTCGTCGCGGCCGGCGTGAAGCCGGTGCACACCGTCTACGCCGACGGAGGACAGAACCCGAGTTTCGCGGCGCGGCGCGGCGACGTAAGCCGGCCCGATGCGCTCGCCGAGGGGCCGGTCGATGTCGCAATCGACGCCAGGCACAGGACGCCGACGCGGGCGCAATTGAAGGCGGCGGAGGCAAAAGATCTCGCCGAAGCAAAAGCGGAAGAGAAGAGAGCAGCGGCGCTGCGCAAACAGCGCACCGCGTCGGAAGATGCCGACAAGTCCGAGGCGGACCAGCCCGTCGCCGACGTCGGGTCGCAGCCCGCCGCTGCGGCGGCGCCGGCGCAGTCAGCCGGCTCCGACAATTCGATCTTGCACCATTTGTTCGGAACGCAGCAGCCGGGCGCTGCGCAGGTGGCGCCGCCTGCCCAACAGCAAGCAACCGAGCCGGCGATGACCGGCAATAGCGCGTTCTACGAGCAGACGCAGCCGCGCCCGGAGCCGGCCGCGCAAGATTCGGCGGACGCCCCCGCCGACTCCGCATCGGCTGACGGATCGGACGCGGCCCCTCCGCTTCGCAGGCAGGCGCAAACGTCCGACACGGCGCAGACAACGGCAAACGCGGCGCCGTCCGATGCAACCTCGCAGTCCGCGCAACAGGCGCAAGCGCCGGCCCAGACCGACAATCCTTTCAGCGGGGCGGCGGCGATGCTCAAACAAGGCTTCTCTGCCTTGACGACGCCGAGCCAGTAATCGGTGCAAAATCTTAGGCGAGTTGCAAGGCTCGCAGGCGGCGCGGCAACGCCGCGAGGACATAGACCGCGGCGCTCAATGCGGTAATCCAAAAACTGCTCGGCCAATCGGTATAGAAGGCGAGCGTAATGCCGCCCCAGGCTTCGAGAAGCGCCAGGATCGCCGACAGCGGCACGCCGATCGTCACTGTGCTCGTCAATTGCTGCGCAGCGGCGGCCGGGCCGATCATCAGCGCAAAGACCAGCAATACGCCGACGATCTGTGCGCATTCGGCGGTGGTCAGCGCGACGACCGCCAGGAACAGCACGCCGTAGAGGCGCAGCGAGACGCCCTTTGCTTCGGCAAGCTCCGGCTGCAGGCTCGCAAAGAGGAGCGGCCGCGAGATAATAGCGAGCATGGCAAGGCTTAAGGCGCCGAGGGCGAGCAGGGTGTAGACCGTCGAAACGTCGACCGCCAGCACGTTGCCGAACAGAAGCGTCGTCGCTTGCGTGGCGAACGCCGTGTAGAAATGCAGAAACAACAAGCCGAGCGCCAGCGCAAAGGCGAGCACGAGGCCGATCGCCACGTCGCGTTGCGCCAAGCGTTCGCCGAGGAATCCCATGGCGACGCCGGCGGCCATGGTCATCAACACCAGGCCCCAGAGCGGCGCTATGCCGATCAGCACCGCGCCGGTCGCGCCGGTGAATCCGACATGCGCCAGGGCGTGGCCGGCGAACGTCTGGCCGCGCAATACGAGAAAATAGCCGACGCTGCCGGCAAGCACGGCGACGATCGTCGCCGCTGCGAAAGCGTTGCGCATGAAGTCGTATTGAAACATGGTTTCAAACATGGTCGATCTGTTCTCCGTGCGCACCGTGTCCGTGCGCACCGTGTCCATGCGCCGCATGTCCGGGACCTTCGTGCCGATGTTCGTCGTGCTCGACGTCGTGGGCGCCGGACATCACGAAGATCCGACCTTTGAGGCGAATCACGTCGATGGGAGAACCATAAAGGCGGGAGAGGACCGGTCCGGTGATCACGGCATCGACCACGCCGAGTGCGGCCTGCCCGTTACCGAGATAAAGCACCTGGTCAATCGCTCCGAGCAGCGGATTGATCTCATGGGCGCTGAATAGAACGGTGATCCCCAGCTCTTTTTGCAACGCTTTGACCAGTTCGACCACTTCCTGTTGGTGGTGGGGGTCGAGGCTGATCAACGGCTCGTCGAGCAAAAGCAACCTCGGGCGGCCGATGAGCGTCTGGGCGAGCAGCAGACGCTGGCGTTCGCCCCCAGAGATTTCGCCGAGCGGGCGACGGGCGAGCTTGCGGGCGCCGACAAGATCGAGGGCGCGTTCGATTTCCGCCCGCGTTTGCCGCCCGAGGATCGGCAAGCCGAGCCGATGTCCGCTGGCGACGCTAGCGACGAAATCCCAGCCGCTCAACCGGGTCCCTTGCGGGACGGCGCTCAGCACTTGCGGCATATAGCCGACGGCGGGGTTGCCGCGCGTCGCCGTCTGTCCGAGCACGCGGATCGCGCCGCGGCTTGGCACCACCAGCCCGAGAACGGCGCGCATCAACGTGGTCTTGCCCGCCCCGTTCGGGCCGAGCACGCCCACGAACTGGCCGGAGGCGATATTCAAGCTGATGCCGCCCAGCACCCGGCGCCCGCCGAGCATCAAGGAGACGTCGTCCAGCTCGATGGCGTTCATAGGCCGCTATTTCGGAAGCGCGTGATCGACGGCATCGAGTTCGCTTTGCATCCACGCCTGATAGGTTTTTCCGGGCGGTTCGGTCTCATTCGCGCCGACCACCGGGATGCCCGACGCTTTGGCAAGCTTCATCATGCGTTCGGCGATCGGGTCCGATGCCTGACTATTATAGATCAATAAGCGGACTTTGTGGCTTTTCAAATCATCCTCGAAAGCGGCGACATCGGAGGCGCTCGGCTCCGTATTGTTCATCACCGCGAGTTGAAAGGATTGGTTGCGGCTTTTCATGCCGAGCGCGTCGATCATATAGCCGAACACCGGTTCGGTCGCCGTGACCTCGGCGCCGGCAAGGCGGCCCTTGAGCGCCTCGATCTTCGCTTCGATCGGTTCGAGCGATTTGGCAAATTGCGCGTAGCGACGCTGATATTCGGCTCGGTGCGCGGGATCGGCGTTGCCGAGATCGTCTGCCAAAGTCTTCGCGAAACCGCGCATGATCGCAACGTCGTACCAGATATGCGGATTGTCGCCGGTCTTCTTTCCGGCAAGCTTGGCAACGACGATGGTCTCCCGATCGGAGCTTCTCGCCGCACCCAGTAGTTTCTCCACCCAAGGGTCGTAATCGATGCCGCTCATGACAACGATGCGGGCTGCGGAGATGGCACGGGCTACCGACGGGCTCGCCTCGAAGAGATGCGGGTCTTCGTCGGGATTGTTGAGAATGCTAGTCACCGCAACCTCGGGGCCGCCGATCTGTCGGGCTATATCGCCGTAAAAATTCTCGGCGGCGACGATGTCGATGGGATTGGCCAGCGCCGGCGTAGCAAGCAAGGCGGCTAGGCAGGCGAGGAGGGGGAAGGGCTTCATGCGCAGTCCTTGGCTCGAGGCAGCTATGTAACAGTATAACATATAGATTGCGGAGCACCAAACGGCGCG
>JASHSW010000120.1 GCA_030038595.1 Methylovirgula sp. | reverse complement strand
TCGCTCTACGACATCGGCCAGCCGGAGCATTCCGTGGTCACGACCTGCGCCTATTGCGGCGTCGGCTGTTCGTTCAAAGCGGAAATGCGCGGCGACGAGCTGGTGCGCATGGTTCCCTATAAGGACGGCAAGGCGAACCACGGCCATTCTTGCGTCAAGGGCCGTTTTGCCTGGGGTTATGCAACCCACAAAGAGCGCATTCTGAAGCCGATGATCCGCGCCAAGATCTCCGATCCGTGGCGTGAGGTCTCCTGGGAAGAGGCGATCGGCCATGCCGCTTCCGAATTCAAGCGCATCCAGGCGAAGTATGGAAAATATTCGGTCGGCGGCATCACGTCGTCGCGCTGCACGAACGAGGAAACCTATCTCGTTCAGGAAATGATCCGCGCCGGATTCGGCAACAACAACGTCGATACTTGCGCGCGCGTCTGCCACTCGCCGACCGGCTATGGTTTGAAGACCACATTCGGCACTTCGGCCGGAACCCAGGAGTTCGACTCGGTCGATGCTGCCGACGTCATCGTCGTCATGGGCGCCAATCCGACCGACGGTCACCCCGTCTTCGCCTCGCATATGAAGAAGCGGCTGCGCGAAGGCGTCAAACTCATCGTCATCGATCCGCGCCGCATCGATCTGGTGCGCAGTCCGCATGTCGAGGCGACCTATCATTTGCCGTTGAAGCCCGGCACCAACGTGGCGATGCTCGATGCGCTCGCGCATGTGATCGTGACGGAAGGGCTCGTCGATGAAGCCTTCGTACGGGAGCGTTGCGAGCCGGCCGACTTCGCGGCCTGGGCTAGCTTCGTTTCCGAGCCCCGCAACAGTCCGGAAGCGATGGAGAAAGTCACCGGAGTTCCAGCCGAACTCGTGCGCGCCGCGGCACGGCTTTACGCAACGGCCGGCAACGGCGCGATCTACTACGGCCTCGGCGTGACCGAGCATAGTCAGGGTTCGACCGCCGTCATCGGCATCGCCAATCTCGCCATGGCGACCGGCAACCTCGGCCGGCCCGGCGTCGGCGTCAATCCGCTGCGCGGCCAGAACAACGTGCAGGGCTCTTGCGACATGGGCTCGTTCCCGCACGAATACGCCGGCTACCGCCATGTCTCGGACGATGCGGTGCGTTCGATCTTCGAATCGATCTGGGGCGTGAAGCTCGAAAAGGAACCGGGCCTGCGCATTCCCAATATGATCGACGCCGCCATCGACGGCACCTTCAAAGGAATCTACATTCAGGGCGAAGATATTCTGCAATCCGATCCCGACACCAAACATATGGCGGCCGGATTGGGCGCCATGGAATGCGTCGTCGTCCAAGACCTGTTCTTGAACGAGACGGCCAATTACGCGCATGTCTTCCTGCCCGGCTCGACCTTCCTAGAAAAGGACGGAACCTTCACCAACGCCGAGCGGCGCATCCAAATGGTGCGCAAGGTGATGGCGCCGAAGAACGGCTACGAGGATTGGCAGATCACCATGCTGCTCTCGGCGGCGCTCGGCTATCCGATGCATTACCGACATCCAAGCGAGATCATGGACGAGATCGCCCGCGTGACCCCGACCTTTGCCGGCGTCTCTTATAAACATCTCGACGAGGTCGGCTCGATCCAATGGCCCTGCAACGACAAGGCGCCGAACGGCACGCCGACCATGCACATTGGGGCTTTCACGCGCGGCAAGGGCATGTTCGTGCTCACCGAATATGTGCCGACCGACGAAAAGGTCGGACCGCGTTTCCCGCTGCTGCTCACCACCGGGCGCATCCTCTCGCAATATAACGTCGGCGCGCAGACGCGGCGTACCGCCAACGTGCTCTGGCACGAAGGCGACCTGCTCGAGATCCATCCGCACGATGCCGAGCAGCGCGGCATTCGCGACAACGACTGGGTGAAGATCCAGAGCCGCGCCGGCGAGACCACCTTGCGCGCCAAAATCACCGACCGGGTGGCGCCGGGCGTCGTCTATACGACGTTCCATCACCCGCTGACCCAGGCCAACGTCGTGACCACCGATTTCTCGGATTGGGCGACGAACTGTCCGGAATACAAGGTGACGGCGGTGCAGGTCTCGACCTCGAACGGGCCGAGCGAGTGGCAAGAAAAATATCGCGAGATGTCCGAACACAACAGTCGGATCGCCATCGACGCCGCGGAATGAACGAAGATCTGCCGAATCCAGTAATAAGCGTGCCCTGCCTCGCGCAGCGCAGCGGCGTTTCGTTCGCCACGACACGTCTCGTGCCAGAAGAGCGGGCTGTCGCCTTCACCTACAACGGCTCGACCCACGCCGTGATGATGGCGACGCCCGCCGATCTAGAGGATTTCGCCGTCGGCTTCGCGCTGACGGAAGGACTGATTGAAGGCCGCGACGAGATCGAAAGTCTCGATGTCGTGGCCCTGCCGCTCGGTATCGAAATTCGCGTCTGGCTCAAGGAAGACCGCGCCAAAGCCTACGCGCAGCGTCGCCGCAGCATGGCAGGGCCGACCGGCTGCGGCCTTTGCGGCATCGAAAGTCTCGAAGCGGCGATGCGCGAGACGCCTCCGGTTGCGGCGTCGGAATGGCGGTTTACGCCGCAGGCCGTCAGCGCCGCCATGACGGCGCTCGAACCCGGTCAGAAGCTGAACGATGCGACGCATGCGGTGCACGCCGCCGGCTTCTTCACCGAAGCCGAGGGCCTCGTCGCCTTGCGCGAAGACGTCGGACGCCACAACGCGCTCGACAAGCTCATTGGGGCGTTGGTGCGCGCCGGGCGAACGGCCGCCGACGGGTTCGTCTTGACGACCAGCCGTGTGTCGATCGAATTGATCCAGAAGGCGGCGCGGCTCGACGCACCGGCTCTCGTCGCGGTTTCGGCACCCACCGCCGCCGCGATCCGCGTCGCGGAAGAATGCGGCATGACTCTCGTCGCCGTCGCGCGCCGCCAAGACTTCGAGGTTTTCACCCATCCCGAACGCGTCAACACGGAAGCTTCCCGCGATGTCGCATAGTTCATCAGACAAATTGGTCTATATGGCAAACCAGATCGGCAAATTCTTCGCAAGCCAGGGCCACGATGCGGCCGTCGCCGGAGTTGCAACGCATATTGCCAAATTTTGGGATCCGCGCATGCGGGCGCAAATCTTCGCCCATTTGCGCGAGCATGGCGGCGCCGGCCTCGATCCCGACGTCAAGGAAGCAATCGAATCGCTGGCGCAGAAGGCCGAGACCGGCACCTGAACGCAGCCGCCTCACGCGCTACGGCGACGTCCCAAAAGCAAAGGCCGCGAGAATCTCGCGGCCTTGATTCATTGCACCGAAGCGTTCGCTCAGTATTTCGCGACGACCGGCGTCGGCGGGGCGAACATATCGAACTTGTAGCTGAAGCCGGCCTCGACCCGGTTGTCCCGTTGGTTTTCGCGAACGCCAAGAGCCCCAGAAACAGGTGGAGTGGTCAGAACGAAATCGTAGTTGCCATAGTCCGTGTAGCGATATTCGACACGGACCGACCAATTGGGATCGATGGCGTATTCGATGCCCCCGCCGGCCGTCCAGCCGACGCGTCCGAAACTTCCGGATTCGGAGAATGGCACGGCCGGGATACTAAACGAGTTTCTGAAATCCGCAAAAGCGGCGCCGCCCGTTCCATAAATCAACACGCGATCCCAGGCCCAGCCCACCCGGCCACGGATCGATCCTTCGATGTTGATGCGCGTCGTACTCGCGACCGCCGTGCCCACGCTGGTAAGGACGCCATTAAACGAACCATCGTAGCTCGTTCCTTCGACATCTCCTTCGAGGCCGATCACGAACTGGCCGATTTGATAATTATATCCGATG
>JASHSW010000119.1 GCA_030038595.1 Methylovirgula sp. | reverse complement strand
ATCGTGCTGGTTCATGGCGCTTGGGCTGACGGGTCCAGCTGGGCGCGCGTCATCAAACCGCTGCAGTCGAGGGCGTTAACGGCGATAGCGGCTCCGATCCCGTTGACGTCGCTGTCAGCGGACGTCGCGGCGCTCGAGCGCGTGCTGGAACGGACCGACGGACCGGTCGTCCTCGGCGCGCATGCCTATGCCGGAGCGGTGATCGGCGCCAGCAACAACGAAAAAGTCCGCGCGCTTGTCTTCATTGCGGCTCTGACACCCGATGAAGGCGAAACGGTTGGCGAAGTATTCTATCGCGAAAAGCCGCATCCCGAGGCGCCTCATCTGGCTCCCGACAAAGACGGTTTCCTTTGGATGCCAACCGACAAATTTGCCGCTGCTTTTTGTCAGAACGCTTCGCCCGAAGAGGCCGCCCTTCTCGCGGCGACCCAGCGCCCCATTGCCATGGCTTGCATTCAGGAGAAGGCGCCGAAGCCAGCATGGCGGACCAAGCCCTCTTGGTACCTTGCCGCCCACGAAGATCGGATGATCAACCCGGCAACTCAGCTGTTTTTGGCGCACCGGATGGATGCTCGGACGCGATCGGAGAGGATCGACCACATGCCCTTGGTCACGGCGTCGGAACTCGTCGTCGAAACGATCCTCGAAGCGGTAAGCAGTTGGTAGGGCCGCGAATGTCGCCAACACGAAGCGTACCGCTAAGATGCGCGGATGGGACGCCGCGCGCGGGTGCAAGCAAGGCAAGGCGAGGAAAATTATGATGGCGGGAGAGACGGGGCTCGAACCCGCGGCCTCCGGCGTGACAGGCCGGCGCTCTAACCAGCTGAGCTACTCCCCCGCGTCGATCGCGGAGATCCGCCCGATAAGGTAGGGGGCTCTGCAAGTCAAGCAAGAAGCCTAGAACTTCGACGAGGCCAAATGGAAACGGGCGATCTCGGCGCGCGACATGATGTGGATGCGGTCCGACGAAATGCGCTCGGCCATCGCGATCAGCTCCGGGCTTACGCCCATCGCCCAGGTGTAGCGTTCGAGAACGGCGGCCATTTCGCCGTTGTCGTAGCGGCGATAGCGCACGACCGTGGAACTATCCGGATCGGCGGCGTCGACATAGGTGAACATACGATGGATGCCGACCAGGCTTTGCGGCGGGATGACCCGCTTCTTGGCGCCCATGAGTGCATAAACGCATGCCGAGAGACAGCGCGCCGCGACGAATTCGCTCAGCCGGCGATTGGCCGCTGCGGGATCGACGCGCCCGACAATCGCCGCCGCTCCCAGCTCGCGTAAGATTTTGCCGAACTCCATGGAAGCGAGCACTTTGCCTCCCGGCGAGTCCAGAAAGACAATCGCATGAAGGTTGTTGGTTCCGACGTTGCTTTCGACGAACGAGAGGAAGGAACTCGGAGTATTGTTGGTGATCTCGCCTTCGGCCGAAATCACCACCGGACATGTATTGCCGCAGCGGGCCCGATTGCCGACCGAGACCAACCGAAACGTCATCTCCTGGGCGCGCGCCGGAGGCGGCACGACGGCGAGAACCAGCAGGCAGCCGAGAGAAAGACAGATGGATTTCAGAAGGCTCACGCCCCGACGCTCGCAACGCAACTGCTTGCTCATCACAGGTCCTGCATGATTGCGCCGGATCGGGGCCGCAATTCCGCTCCTCAGGATAACGGTTCGCGCAAACGAAGCATCAAGTCAACGACGTTTGAAGAAGCGGCTGCTTGCGAGCGGGCTTGCCCTGAAATATACTTGTTTTGTGGAATTACCATTGTCCAAAGTTTTCTACCATCTTTGGCGCGTGGCTCTCGTTTCATTTTCGTAGCTTGTGTTCGATCGTTTACACGGCGCGTCATCGAGGCGTCTCGTGCAGCAAGGTTGGTTCCTCAGCTACCACACGCCGGACGAGCCGCTCGCCAAGCGGCTAAAAACAGCGATCGAGGAAAAAAATCAATCCCTTCGTGTGCTCTTTGCGCCTCAGCATCTGCGAGCGGGACGGTCATGGTCCGCCCAACTGGCCGCCGAGATCGCCGAGGCCGATGCTTTCATCCTGCTTGTGGGCGAGCGCGGGATTGGAGATTTGCGAATATAAGAGTACGACGAGGCGCTAGAGAAAAAGGTCAAGTCGTCCGAATTTCCGCTGGTTCTGGTTATGCTCGAAGGGCAAACGGCACCAGGATTGCCTTTTCTGCGCAGATTGCACTGGATCATCACGGCCGACCCGGCGTCCGAGAAGGACGAATACGCGGCACGCGGGGGTACCACAACAGCCTACCCCTGGGGTCAAAAGGTTGGGATCGGGCACGCCCTATGCAATGGATGCGGCACGCCATGGGACAATCAAAGGCCGCGCCGGTCGGTTCATTCGCCCCCAACAATTTCGGTCTTTACGATATGGTTGGGAATGTTTGGCAATGGACGCAAGATTGCTGGCACCCGAATTACAATAGCGCGCCCACCGATGGCTCTTCATGGGTAGAGACGGCTTGCCTCAATCGTGTGGTACGCGGCGGCTCCTATGTAAGTCTTCCAAGCTACGTAGAAAGCGCTGGGCGCTTTGGATATCCAAGCGATGTGCGCTTCGACTCGATTGGTTTTCGTGTCGCGCGAACGCTTATACCCTGAATTTCCCTCAACTGTTTTGTTGTATTGCCATCATTAAAGTGGTGGGCGGTGACGGACTCGAACCGCCGGCCCTCTCGGTGTAAACGAGATGCTCTACCAACTGAGCTAACCGCCCGCCCGGCTCGGTAAGCTAAACGCCGGGCGTTTCCGCCATGCAACACAAAAATGCTGAACCCGGGCTGCGACCCTGGTTCAGCATCATGAGCGAGATGAACGTCATTCCTTAATGGGCAACGAGCCCTGGAGCCTCCTCGTCGGGCGGCAGCGGCGTGATTGGCTTTTGCTCCTCTTCCCAGACGATCGGCACCGGCTGGCGCACGAGCGCTTCTCTCAAGACCTCGTCCATGCGCGACACGGGAATGATTTCGAGTCCGTTCTTCACGCCGTCCGGAATCTCCGCCAGATCCTTGGCGTTGTCCGATGGAATGATGACCTTCTTCAGCCCGCCGCGCAATGCCGCGAGCAGCTTCTCTTTCAGGCCGCCGATCGGCAGGATCCGGCCGCGCAGCGTGATCTCGCCGGTCATGGCGATCTCGCGGTGGATCGGGATTCCGGTCATCGTCGAGACGATGGCGGTCGCCATGGCGACGCCCGCCGATGGTCCGTCCTTCGGCGTTGCGCCTTCCGGCACGTGGACATGGATGTCGCGCCGATCGAAGAGCGGCGGCTCGATCCCGAAATCGACCGCGCGCGAACGCACGTAGGAGGCCGCCGCCGAAATCGACTCCTTCATCACGTCGCGTAGGTTGCCGGTCACCGTCATGCGGCCCTTGCCGGGCATCATCACGCCTTCGATCGTGAGCAGCTCGCCGCCGACTTCCGTCCAAGCGAGGCCGGTCACGACTCCGACCTGATCCTCGAGTTCCGCTTCGCCATAACGATAGCGCGGCACACCGAGGAAATCGCCGACGTTCTCCTCGGTAACCGTCACCGAAAGCGTCTTGCCGGTAAGGATCTGCTTGACCGCCTTGCGCGACAGATTGGAGATCTCTCGCTCAAGGTTGCGGACGCCCGCCTCGCGCGTGTAGCGGCGGATGATCGTCACGAGACCGCTGTGCTCGATCTTCAATTCGACCGGCGCAAGCCCGTGCTTGTGCAGCGCCGCCGGAATGAGGTGGCGTTCGGCGATTTCGATCTTTTCATCTTCCGTGTACCCGGCGATGCGGATGATCTCCATACGGTCCATCAACGGCGGCGGAATGTTTAGCGTATTCGCCGTCGTCACGAACATCACGTTGGAGAGATCATAATCGACCTCGAGGTAATGGTCGTTGAACGCATGGTTCTGCTCGGGGTCGAGCACTTCGAGCAGCGCCGAAGACGGATCGCCGCGGAAATCCATGCCCATTTTGTCGATCTCGTCGAGCAGGAAGAGCGGATTGGAAGTCTTCGCCTTGCGCATCGACTGGATGATCTTGCCCGGCATCGAGCCGATGTAGGTGCGCCGATGCCCGCGGATCTCCGCTTCGTCGCGCACGCCGCCGAGCGACATGCGGACGAACTCGCGTCCGGTCGCCCTGGCGATCGACTTGCCGAGCGAGGTCTTGCCGACGCCGGGTGGCCCGACGAGACAGAGAATCGGCCCCGTCAGCTTGTTGGCGCGGCTCTGCACGGCGAGATACTCGACGATTCGCTCTTTCACCTTGTCGAGACCGAAGTGATCGCTGTCGAGCACTTCCTGCGCGACGGTCAGATCCTTCTTGATCTTGCTCTTCTTGTTCCACGGAATGGCCAGCAGCCAGTCGAGGTAGTTGCGCACGACGGTGGCTTCCGCCGACATCGGCGACATCTGCCGAAGCTTCTTTAGTTCGGTAATGGCCTTGTCGCGCGCCTCCTTGGAGAGCCGCGTCGACTTGATGCGTTCCTCGATCTCAGAGAGGTCGTCTTTGCCTTCCTCGTCGCCGAGTTCCTTCTGGATCGCCTTCATCTGCTCGTTCAGATAATACTCGCGCTGCGTCTTCTCCATCTGCCGCTTGACGCGCGTGCGGATGCGCTTCTCGACCTGCAGGATCGAGATTTCGCTTTCCATCAACCCGAGACATTTCTCCAGCCGCTTGGCGAC
>JASHSW010000118.1 GCA_030038595.1 Methylovirgula sp. | reverse complement strand
GATGCCCCAATCGAACGTCGAGCGGCTGATCGAAAGATCCGTGAGGCCGCGCTCGACGAAGGCGACGATCTCGTTGCGATACGCCTCCGGCACGATGAATTCGGGATGGGCGCGATAATGGGCAAGCAGCCTTTCCTGGTAGGCCGAGAGCCTGAAGTAATAGCTTTCCTCCTCGATCCACTCGACCGGCGCGCCGCTAGGCGCGAGATATTCGCCGGTCGCCCCTTTGCCGAGTTCTCTTTCGTCGAAGAAGGCTTCGTCGCGCACCGAATACCAGCCGGGATATTTGGAGAGAAAGATGTCGCCGGCCTGCGCCATGCGCCGCCAGATCTCCTGCGCGGCGGCGCGATGCCGAGGCTCCGTGGTGCGCACGACATCGTCGGTCGGCGCGTCGAGCACCGCGCCCATTCGGGCGAATTGCGCCGCGGTGCGGTCGGCGAGTTGCCGCGGCGTGATGCCTTCGCGCGCCGCGGTTTGCTGCATCTTCTGACCATGTTCGTCCATGCCGGTGACGAACAACACGTCGTAGCCGTCGAGGCGCTTGAATCGGGCGATCGCATCGGTCGCGATCCGTTCGTAGGCATGGCCGATGTGCGGCGCGCCGTTCGCGTAAGGAATTGCCGTGGTGACGTAGAACTTTGGTCGGCCGGCCATGATCAGGCTTTCGTGATCCGCAAGACCGGGAAACGTCTTTGCGAAAGGATCATGCAATGGTCAGGCGGCACCCGCGAGATCGGCGAAGATGGACAGGATTAGGGGTCGCTTGTCGAGGTTTAAGAGCTCGGCTTCGCGCGCCGCTTCTGCGGCCTTTTCCCATACCTCCGCCAAGGGTGCAAGGCGCCCTGCCCCGCTCCCCGCTTCGCTGTGCAGCCGGGCATCGATCCAGGCGATGATCGAGACCATCAGCCGCTCGAACGCCGCCTCGTCGTCGCGGCCCGCCACCCGATCGGCAAGCAAGTGGACGGTGCGCCAATCGACGTTGGGCAGATTTTCGAGCGTTCCGGCGATAAGCCGGTCGAGCTCGAGCCCGTCGTCGGCAAGCAGGCGCAAGGCGGTTGCGACCGAACCTTGCGCCCGTTCGGCGGCGCCGCGGCATGCAACTGCGTCCTCTTCGCCGAGCCGCTCCAGCACCGCGCAGACTTCGTCGCTCGACAGCGGCCGCAGCAACAACGTCTGGCAGCGCGAGCGCAACGTCGGCAGAACCAGCGCCGGCCGATGCGCGACGATGAGGAAGAGTGCGCGCGGCGGCGGCTCCTCGATGAGCTTCAGCAGCGCGTTGGCGGCCGAACGGTTCAGTTCGTCGGCGCAATCGACGATGCAGATCCGATAGCCCTGGCTCGCATGTTGGAACCTGCGCATCGCCTGGCGCACGTCGTCGACGCGGATCTCGCTGAAATGGCGCCGCGTCTTTTCGTTCCACTCGCGCCGCAAGAGAAAGACGTCGGGGTGGGAGAGCGCCGCGATCCGGCGCGCCACAGGATGGTTCGGATCGACATGAAGATTTCGCGCCGCGCGCAGCGCGGCGGGATCGGGATTGGCGAGGAGGAACCGCGCCAGCCGCCAGGCGAGCGTCGCCTTGCCGATCCCCCGTTCTCCACCGATGATGAAGGCATGCGGCGGGCGGTTCGCCTGATAGGCGCCGAGCAAGCTGCGCTCGGCCTCGGCATGGCCGACGAGATCGAAGCTCTCGCGCGGATGCGGGGCCTCTTCGAACCGGTCCGCCTCCGGGGCGGCTTCGCTCGCTTTAGGCTGCATGCGCGCCGCCAAGCAGCCGATAGGCGACCGCATCCCAGATCGCCTGGCCGACTTCCTGCTCGCTGCGCGTCGCATCGACGATGACGCAGCGTTGCGGTTCGGCGATGGCGATATCGCGATAGGCTTTGCGCAGTGCGTCGTGAAAGGCGATCGACTCGGCCTCGAAACGGTCCGACGCGACGCCCGCGCCGCGCCGCGCCGCGGCGCGGGCCAGTCCCACTTCGGCCGGCAAATCGAGAATCAACGTCAGATCGGGGCGCAGATCCCCCAAGGTGACGCACTCAAGGGCACGCAGAAAGCCAGCGTCGAGACCGCCGAGCGCGCCTTGATAGGCGCGCGTCGAATCCGCGAAACGGTCGCTTACCACCCAGGTGCCGCAGGCAAGCGCTGGGGCGATCTTGTGATCGATGTGATCGATGCGCGCCGCGGCGAACAAAATCGCTTCTCCCTTGATGCCGAGTTCCTTGGTTCTTCCGGAAAGAAGCAGATCGCGCAGCATTTCGGCGCCGGGTGAGCCGCCCGGCTCGCGCGTCTCGATCGCATCGATGCCGGATTGGCGCAGCCGTTCGGCAAGACGCAACGTTTGGGTCGATTTGCCGACGCCCTCCCCGCCTTCCAAGGTGATGAAGCGCGCTTGGCGCGCAGAGTCTTGCGCGGCGCTCATTTCTTCAGGACATATTTGCGGAAGAGTTGTTCGGCATATTCGAGACCGGCATCCAAGGCGCGGCGGGAAAGCGAGCCGGTTCCAACATTGGCGGCGGTCTCCAGCGGGGCGGCGTAAACCTCCTTGCCGCCGCGGAAGAGTTTCAGTTCGGCGACGTCCTTTCCGGAAACGACGGGAGCGAGCAGCGGTCCGGTATAGACGATTTGGCCGGTGAGCCTTTCGTCCGACTCGAGCGGCACCAAGAGTTTCACCGGCGCTTTCGCAACGAGCGGCACCGAGCCCGCGTTGCCGCCATAGACGCTCGCGTAGCCCACCACATCGCCGCTTGAAAACAATGTCTTGGCCGCAAAGGAGCGAAAGCCCCATTGGAAGATGCGCACCGCCTCGTCCTCGCGCTCTTTGGCCGACTTGGCGCCGTAGAGCGCCAGGACAAGACGTTGTCCGTTCTGCACCGCCGAGGCGACGATGCCGTAGCCGCTGTTGTCGATATTGCCGGTTTTCAGCCCATCGCAGCCGATGTCCATATTGAGCAGCGGATTGCGGTTCGGCTGCTTGATCTTGTTCCAGGTGAAATCTTTCTCGGCGAAGTAGCGGTAAAGGTTGGGATAGGTGCGGATGATGTAGGCGGCAAGCAGCGCCATATCGCGGGCCGTCACCTTCTGGTCGGGATCCGCATTGCCCCAAGCGTCGGTGAAGGTGAGATGATTGAGACCGAGCTGGCGGGCGCGTTCGGTCATACGGGTCGCAAACGCCCCCTCGGAACCGGCCAAGCCCTCGGCGAGGGCGATCGCCGCGTCATTGCCGGAAACGATGACAAGCCCGCGGATCAGGTCTTCGACCCGAACACGGCTGTTCAAAGCCGCGAACATTGTCGAGCCATGCGCCGGCGCGCCGCCCTCGCGCCAAGCCGTCTCGCTGATCGGCAACGTATCGTCGAGTTTCAATTTCCCTTGCTTAATAGCCTGAAAGACCAGCTCGGCGGTCATGATCTTGACCGTCGAAGCCGGGGTCGCCGGCATATCGGCGTTCTTCTCGAAGAGCACGGTCTGCGTATCCGCATCGATCAGGATTGCCTGCGGCACGCTGGTCTGGAACGACTGCTCGGCAGCCGCACAGGGAGCCGCAAAGAGCAGAAAGACGGGCAAAATCGCCGCAAGCGGCGCCCCGCCCGTTACCTTGGGCAATGGCGCCCTTGCCGATAAAAGGCGCAAAAAACGCAACGCTGCGATGCAATGCACGCCGGCCGATCCGTCGTTCGCCCCCGCGGGCCGCGACATTGCGACTTCGGCGCAGCGAAATCAACGCAGCTCTTCGAGACTGGCGCGTCTGGACGGAAATTGTTTAGTTGGCCGCGCCGATCGGCACGTCGGCGCCTGGAATGGTATCGAGGTCAAACGGCCGAGCTGGCGGCAAGGGTGCGCGGCCCATGAAAACATGGGCGGGAGACTGGTTCTGCTGTGCCTCCTCGACGGGCGCTTCGCCGTCACTGGCCGAAGCCGTCTCGATCGGCCTGAATTCGGCGAATGTATTGGGCACGCTGAACCGGGCAGGCACGCCGTCATAGCGCAAAGTCGCCATCAGTTTCGAATCGTCGGAACCGTTGAGGCTCGCGGGGCCGATATACTCGACCTTGACCCTCGTCGTGCCTCTCTTGCGGAAATCGAGCATATCGGCCACACGCCGCGACACGTCCATGATCCTGCCCGGCTCAAAAGGACCGCGGTCGTTGACGCGCACGATCATCGAATAATGATTGCGCAGGTTGGTAACCCGCGCATAGCTCGGCAGCGGCATGGTCGGATGCGCCGCGGAGATGGAATTGCGATCGAAGATTTCGCCGTTGGCGGTGCGCCGCCCGTGAAAGGCATCGCCATACCAGGAGGCTAGGCCAATTTCGACGTAGTGCCGGCTGCTGGGATAATAGGTGCGCCCGTCCACCGTATAGGGATGCCCGACGAGATAGGTGCCGCCGCCATGCGGAATCGGCTCGCCGTAGGCGACAACCCGTGGGCTTGCCGCGCCATAGATCGACGCCGGAAAATACTCGGAAGTGTGATAGGGCTGCTGGGCGCAGCCGCCGAGCGCCAGGGCTCCGCTTGTCGCGACCGTCGCAAGCCGAAATTTGGAGACGCCGCGCGCACCGCAAAGTGGCGCTACGCGGGTTCGCAAACGCGACCAAAA
>JASHSW010000117.1 GCA_030038595.1 Methylovirgula sp. | reverse complement strand
GGCGGTATGGAGCCCGATCCATCGCGCCTGTCGACGACGTTCGGCGGGAGATGAGGTCCGTGGAAGGAACGCGATGGCGATAGAGCCTAATCCCCTGCCCCATTCGCCCGCCGCACCAACTCCTCCCGAGCCGTCGAACGAACCCGAAGAGATCCGCCAAATCGGCCAGGTGTCGATGGCGATTCTCGCCTTGATCGTCGGCATCGTGACCGGCTTCGGCGCGGTGGGGTTTCGCGATCTCATCGGCCTCATCCACAACGTCCTGTTCCTGGGCAGATTCGCGGTGCATTACGACGCCAACGTCTTCACGCCGCCGAGCCCTTGGGGCGCTTTCGTGATTTTGGTGCCGGTAGTCGGCGCGGTCGCCGTGACCTTTCTCGTCAGGAATTTTGCGCCGGAAGCACGCGGCCACGGCGTGCCGGAAGTCATGGATGCAATCTACTATCAAGGCGGCGTGATCCGCCCCGTCGTCGCAGTGGTCAAGTCGCTCGCCTCGGCAATCGCCATCGGCAGCGGCGCGGCGGTGGGGCGTGAGGGGCCGATCATTCAGATCGGTTCGGGCCTCGGTTCGACCTTGGGTCAAATCATACACATGCCGGCCGGACAGCGGATCATCCTGGTCGGCGCTGGGGCCGGCGCCGGAATCGCAGCGACTTTCAACACGCCGATCGGCGGGGTGATGTTCGCAATCGAGCTGATGATGCCCGAAGTGAGCGTGCGCACTTTCCTGCCGGTGGCACTCGCTACCGGAATGGCGACCTTCATCGGCCGTTTCTTCTTCGGCCCGCAGCCTTCCTTCGCCGTCCCGCCGCTCACCCCGATGACCACCAATGCGTCCTCGGCGCTCACCTTGCTACTCTACGCTCTGCTCGGCGCCATCGTCGGGGTCGCGGCCGCGGGGTTCGTGCGCGGCCTTCACCTTGCCGAGGATCTTTTCGACAAGATCAAAGAACCCTACACCCGCCACATGCTCGGCATGCTGCTCCTCGGCGTCTTGATCTACGTTCTGCAGCAGCGCTTCGGACACTACTATGTGCAAGGCGTCGGCTACGCGACCGTGCAGGCAATTCTGCTCGGCCAATTGTCGGCCGTCGGCTTGCTGGCATTGCTCTTCCTTTGCAAGATGTTTGCGACCTCGCTCAGTCTCGGCTCCGGTTCTTCGGGCGGCATCTTTTCGCCCTCGCTGTTCATGGGCGCGACGATTGGCGGCACCTATGCCGCGCTTCTCTCCACGATGCATCTGCCGGTTCCTATCAACATCCCGTCCTTCGCTATGGTCGGCATGGGGGCGATGGTGGGCGGCAGCACCGGCGCGGCGATGACGGCGGTGATCATGATCTTCGAGATGACGCGTGCCTATGACATCGTCATGCCGATGATCTTGGCGGTGGCGCTGAGCCTCGGGGTGCGTCGGCTGCTGTCGAGCGAAAGCATCTATACGCTGAAACTCGTCCGCCGCGGGCACGTCATCCCGAAGGCGCTGCACGCCAATATGTTCCTGGTCCGGCGTGCCAAGGAAGTGATGGAAGCCGACGTGGTGCTGGCACCGGCAAAGATGAGCCTCGATGACTTTCTCGCCAAGTGGGGCAACATCGGACGCTTGCGGCATGTCGCCCTGACCGACGGCAACCGCATCGTTGGCGTGCTGCGCATCAACACGGCGCTGCGGCAGACATCGGATCGCGCGCAATCGAGCGTCGCGCTGCGCGACATTGCCAGCCGCGCCTTCACCATCGTGCGGGAAGACGACATCGTCTTCGACGTGATTCGCCGAATGCGCGGCAAAAATGCGCTGATGGCGCTGGTCGTGCGCGGACGCGGCGTACCGCGCCCGGAAAGCATCGCCGGCGTCATCAGCAAAGAGCACATTGCCGATTCGGTGGCGAGCAGCATCAGCATGTACCCGGCCGGTGACTAAGCGCGGCTGCCCTCAGTATTGACTGAGTATTTTCAAGAAATTCGGGAACGTTCGCGAACGAATATGGAGATTTGTGGCGAATCTGCCACAATTCGCTGCGACGTTTTGCCTATCGGCCCGACCATAAACCTCACTATTGCCCGATCACATCCTCCTTCTAAACATAATAGAAAACTTATTATCGGCCCTTCCAGAAACTACCGAAAGGGCGGTACATTGAATCGAATTACCATCATGACAGTTACCCTGAGCATGCTTGGAGCGTTGTTCGCAAATAGCTCTTATGCAAGCTCGCGCGGTCACACGGAACTTTACGGAGGTACCTTGGTCAGGGCCTCTTATTACTGTTCTGGTCGTCGGACAGCTTCGGGGGAACGCTTCAACCCCAACGGATTTACTGCCGCACATCGCACCCTGCCGTTCGGGACGCGCCTCGCCGTGACCAATCCGGCCAACGGCCGTACGGTGGTGGTGCGGATCAACGATCGCGGCCCCTTCGTGCGCGGCGTGAGCCTCGATCTGGCGCGCGGCGCAGCCTTCGCGATCGGCATGCGCGGCACCGGGACGGTGCGGATTGCGCGAGTCGGCGGGGCGACCCTGGGCGACTGGCAAGGCGAAACATTCGCGCAAGCGCCGCAAGCCACATGGCCGCAAGAGAGGCAAGGCTCGAACGATGCGACTCGCTTCTGGGGCTCGCCTTTCGGGCACGCCGTCGACTGACAGCGCCAGCCCGAGCGCTTGCGCGGCGGCCAAGTTCATGACTTGGTCGCCGTTCGCGTTTTTGGTCCCACCCAATCTGGAACGATTGCAGTGAATGCCCGGGGTCTCCTCATCGCCGCCCCACAGTCGGGTGCCGGAAAGACCACGGTAACGTTGGCTCTGCTCGCAGCGCTGGCGAAACGCGGCGTGCGGGTGCGCGCCGCGAAGGCGGGGCCCGATTATGTCGATCCGGCATTTCATGCCGCAGCCACCGGAGCGCCGAGCGACAATCTCGACAGTTGGGCGATGCCGCCCGCATTTCTCGACAGTCTGGTGGCGCGTGCCGCGAACGCGGCGGAACTCTTGGTGATCGAAGGGGCGATGGGATTGTTCGACGGCGCGCCGCTTCCCCGGCGCGGCGGCGCGAGCGCCGATCTTGCGGCTCGATTTGGCGTCCCGGTGATCCTCGTGCTCGACGTTTTCGCGCAAGCCCAATCCGCGGCGGCGGTCGCACGCGGATTTGCGACGCATGACCCTGCAGTGCGCGTAGCCGGCGTAATCCTCAATCGCGTGGCTGGCGAACGCCATCGAACGCTCGCTGCCGACGCCATCGGCGCCTGCGGTATCGAGATCTTCGGCGCCCTGCCGCGCGACGCCGCGATCGTTCTGCCGGAGCGCCATCTCGGTCTGGTGCAAGCGGCCGAACAGACCGATCTTAGCGCCCGGCTCGCCGCGCTTGCCGATCTGGCCGAGCGGCATCTCGACATCGACGCTATTCTCGGCGCCGCGCCGCCGCTGCCCGCGCTGAGACCGAACGAAGCGCATGCGCTTCGCCCGCCCGGGCAACGCATCGCGCTTGCCAACGATGCAGCATTCGCGTTCGTTTATCCGCATGTCCTCGAAGGTTGGCGTCGCGCCGGCGCCGAAATCGTGCATTTCTCTCCGTTAGCCGACGAACCTCCGCCCGATGCGTGCGACGCTTGTTGGCTGCCGGGCGGCTATCCCGAGCTGCACGCCGCCCGCTTGGCCGCGGCAGAGCGATTCCGCACCGGCCTTTCGCGTTTCGCGCAGACACGGCGCGTCCACGGGGAATGCGGCGGGTACATGGTGCTTGGCCGCACGCTCGAGGACGCAAACGGTGTGACCCATGCCATGACGGGACTGCTCGGCCACGCGA
Organism: Methylovirgula sp.; assembly: GCA_030038595.1. Taxonomy (GTDB): domain Bacteria; phylum Pseudomonadota; class Alphaproteobacteria; order Rhizobiales; family Beijerinckiaceae; genus Methylovirgula. The sequence continues at coordinate 8,775 of JASHSW010000117.1, read as the reverse complement.
CAAGTTTCGCCAAGCGCGAAATGCAGCTTGGTTATCGAGAAGCCAGGCTGTTGGCGCAAAGCGCACTCGGAAAAGCGGGCGACGTTCTGCGCGGCCACGAATTCCACTACGCGACGCTCGTCGCGGCCGGTGACGACGCGCCGCTCGCCGATCTCAGCGACGCGCAAAATCGCGCCCTCGGACCGGCCGGCGGGCAACGCGGCCGCGTCACCGGCACTTTCTTCCACGCCATTGCGCGCCTGTAAAAACGCCGGACGACGGCCTCAAAACCGCGGCTCGGCCAGCGCTTCGGCATGGGCCCGCGCCGCGACGGGATGAAACGCGCCGCTTGCCTCGTCGAGCCCATAGAGCCGCCCGTCAGCAACGCCGAAATAGGCGCCGTGCAGCGAAAGCCGCCCGGCTCGCTCGTTTTCGGCGACGTAAGGAAAGCTGCGCAGATTGGCGAGCGTGCCGAGGATCGCCGCATGGCCGAGCCGTTCGGCATAGATTTCGACCGGCTCGGTGCGCGGCCCGAGTTTGCCGGCGGCCGGCGCGAGCAGTGAAATCCATCGGCCGATGAAATCGCCTGGCGCGAGCGCGCGGTTCGGATCGGCGAACTGCTCGACATAGGCGCGCACCCCGCCGCAGCTCGCGTGCCCCATGACCACGACGTGGGCGACGTGCAAAACGCCGATCGCATATTCGAGTGCCGCCGACGTGCCGTGGTATTCGGCGTCGGGCGCATAAGGCGGCACGAGGTTGGCGATGTTGCGCACCACGAAGATCTCGCCCGGATGGGCGTCGAAGATCACTTCCGGCGAAACCCGCGAGTCGCAACATCCGATCAGCAGGATTTTGGGACTTTGGCCGCGTTGGGCGAGCTGGCGATAGCGGTCCTGTTCGCGGCGGAAACGGCCGCCGAGAAAGGCTTCGTAGCCTTCGACGAGCCGCGCCGGCAGAAGTGCGCGGTCGCGGAGAGAGGATTGGGGCGGTTCGGTCATGGCGGGATCGCTGCGAACGGGTTCGGAGTGCCGGGACGAAGCCGCGAGACTGCCCGAGCGCATGCCGCGCTGCAATAGACATTGCGGCACGTCAGCGCATTTCGCGGCGCGTTTACCTTCGATCGACAACCTGCCTTGCCAAACGTTCTTCGTAAGTCTTCCCTCGCGCGCGGCCTTGCCGGGCGAGGATCGCAGCTCGACGGAAGGTGATTCCGCACTGCGAAGAAACGCATCTCCGAGGAAGGATTCGACGCCATTGCAGTTATTCTCATCTGGCGACAAAGAACAAACTCGGCTAACCAATTAGGAAATCTGCCGCGGCGGGGAGGGAATGCATGGACATCCACGAGTATCAGGCCAAACAGTTGTTGGCCCAGTTCGGCGTTGCCGTGCCGCCTGGCGTTGTCGTCTCAACGCCGGAGGAAGCCTCCTACGCCGCGATCGAACTCGGCGGGGCGCGCTGGGCGGTAAAAGCGCAAATTCACGCCGGTGCGCGCGGCAAGGCCGGCGGCATCCGGCTCTGCACGAGCTACCGGGAGGTACGCCAAGCGGCCGACGATCTCCTCGGCAAACGTCTCGTCACGCTGCAGACCGGTCCCGAGGGGCAACCGGTCAGTCGCGTCTATATCGAATCTGCCGCGCCGTTCGAGCGCGAACTCTATTTGGGCTATGTCCTCGACCGCAAGGCCGAGCGCGTCCGGGTCATCGGCTCGCAGCACGGCGGCATGGAAATCGAGGAGATCGTGAAAACCGATCCCGACGCCATCATGCAGGTGGTGGTCGAGCCGGCCGTCGGTCTTCAGGCCTTCGAGGCGCGCGAACTCGCCTTTCAGCTCGGACTCAACGGCAAACAGGTGCAACGCGCCGTGGAGACCATACTCGGCGCCTATCGCGCCTTCCGGGATTGCGACGCCTCGATGCTCGAAATCAATCCGCTGGTCGTCACCAAGGACGACCGGGTGCTCGCCCTCGACGCGAAGATGTCGTTCGACGACAACGCGTTGTTCCGCCGCCAGAACATCGCCGCCATGTACGACGCGACCCAGCAGGATCCGCGCGAGGCGCAGGCGGCCGAACACAATTTGAATTACATCGGTCTCGACGGCGAGATCGGCTGTATCGTCAACGGCGCCGGCTTGGCCATGGCGACGATGGACATGATCAAGCACGCCGGCGGCAGCCCCGCCAATTTCCTCGACGTCGGCGGCGGCGCTTCGCCGGAGCGGGTTGCGACCGCGTTCCGCCTGGTTTTGTCGGACGACAAGGTGCGCAGCGTGCTGGTCAATATTTTCGCCGGCATCAACCGCTGCGACTGGGTTGCCCAAGGCGTCGTGCAGGCCTGCAAGGAAACCGCCATCAAGGTTCCCTTGGTTGTTCGGCTCGCCGGCACCAACGTCGAAGCTGGTCGCAAGATCATCAAGGAAAGCGGCATCTCGATCATCAGCGCGGAGACGCTGGGAGAAGCGGCTGCCAAGGCCGTTGCCGCCTGTCGCGGGAACGGCATCTCCATCAAGGCGGCAAACTAGGAAAATGGCGCGTGTATAAAACACAAAAAGGTCAGCCATGAGTATTCTCATCGATGCAAAGACCCCGATTCTCGTTCAGGGCATCACCAGCGAGAAGGCAACCTTCCATACCAAGGAAATGATTGCCGTCGGCAGCAAGGTCGTCGCCGGAGTTACGCCTGGCAAAGGCGGCCAGACGCATTGCGGCGTCCCGGTGTTCAACACCGTGAAGGAAGCGGTCCGCGACAGCGGGGCGACCACCAGCATCGCCTTCGTCGCGCCGGCCTATGCGGCCGACGCCATCATGGAAGCGGCCGACGCCGGCATCCGGCTCGTCTGCTCGATCACCGACGGCATTCCCGCGCAGGACATGATGCGCGTCAAACGCTATCTCAAACGCTATCCCAAAGAGCGCCGCACCATGCTCGTCGGCCCGAACTGCGCCGGCATCATCAGCCCCGGCAAAGCGATGCTCGGCATCATGCCGCCGCATATCTATATGCGGGGCTCGGTCGGCCTCATCTCGCGTTCCGGCACGCTCGGCTACGAAGCCGCCTCGCAGATGAAGGCGCTCGGCATCGGCATCTCGACGAGCGTCGGGATCGGCGGCGATCCCATTAACGGCAGTTCCTTCATGGATCATCTCGCGCTGTTCGCCGAAGACGACGAAACCGAGGCGGTGCTGATCATCGGTGAGATCGGCGGCCCCCAGGAGGCGGAAGCCGCCGCTTGGGTCCAAGCCAACATGACGAAGCCGGTGGTTGGTTTCGTCGCCGGGCTGACGGCTCCGAAAGGCCGGCGCATGGGTCATGCCGGCGCGATCATCTCGGCCACTGGCGACAGCGCTGCGGAGAAGGCGGAGATCATGCGCTCCTATGGGCTGACGGTTGCACCGAGCCCCGCCGAGTTCGGCTCGACGATGGCGCAGGTCCTCTCGAAAGGCCAGGCGCGCCGCATCTCGGCGTAAGCCGCGCGATGACCGCAAGGGCGCGCCCATGAGCTTCACCTTGATTGAACAGGCGCGGCCGCGTCTTCAACGCTCGGAACTCGCGGTTCCGGGCTCCAATCCGGCGATGTTCGAGAAGGCGGCGAAATCGCGCGCCGACGTCATTTTTCTCGACGTCGAGGATGCGGTCGCCCCCGACGACAAGGAAAAAGCGCGCGCCAACATCGTCGCCGGCCTCAACGAGGTCGATTGGGGCGCCAAGACGATGATGGTCCGCATCAACGGGCTCGATACGCATTATATGTATCGCGACGTGGTGGACATCGTCGAAGCCTGTCCGCGCCTCGACATGATCCTGATCCCAAAGGTGGGCGTGCCGGCCGACGTCTATGCGATCGACATGCTGGTCACGCAGATCGAGACCGCCAAGAAGCGCAGCAAGCGCATCGGCTTTGAAGTGTTGATCGAGACGGCGCTCGGCATGGCCAATGTCGAGGCGATCGCCCAATCGAACAAACGTCTCGAAGCGATGTCGTTCGGAGTGGCCGACTACGCCGCTTCGACGCGCGCGCGCACCACGGTGATTGGCGGCGTCAATCCGGATTACGGCGTGCTCTCCGACAAGGACGCGCAGGGCGACCGCACGTTCTTCTGGGCCGATCAATGGCACGCCGCGCAGACGCGCATGATGGTCGCTTGCCGCGCCTACGGGCTCAGGCCGATCGACGGGCCGTTCGGGGATTTCTCGGACCGCGAGGGCTATCTCGCCGCGGCCAGGCGCGCCGCGGTCCTCGGCTACGAGGGCAAATGGGCGATCCACCCATCGCAGATCGAACTCGCCAACGAGGTGTTCACTCCCTCGGACGCGGAAGTCGCGAAAGCCAAACGCGTCGTCGATGCCATGCAGCAGGCGGCGAAAGAAGGCAAAGGCGCCGTCTCGCTCGACGGCCGCTTGATCGACATCGCCAGCATCCGCATGGCGCAGGCGCTTCTCGACAAGGCCAAAGCCGCCGGCGTGCGATAGCGGAGGCGCTTCGTTTGCGCGGTGGATCGTCGTCCGCTACAACCTGCCGCGATTCGGGAGATGCCGCATGGCCGACGACACCGAAAGCGGATCGGCGAATGTGGCGCCGCGTCCCAGCGGCGTGCCGCGCGACAAACCGGTGATCGAAGGCCGCGCCGAAGAGATCGCGCCGGACGCGACGCCGGGCCAATCCTCTACGGACCGATCCGGCGTAGACGTACCTCCTGAAGACCCCTGGGCGGCGCTGCCCGGCCCGGCCACGGCGGAAGTCATGCCGCATAGCGAGCCTGCGCCGGAACCTTTCGTGCCGCAGGATGCGAGCAGCCAAGCTTCGCACGTTCCCCTCTGGCCGTTCGCCGCGGCGATCGTCGTCGTCGCGTTGCTTGCGGTGGGCGGCGTGTTCGGTGTTCATCTCATCGACCGGACGCCGGCGCATCTGGCGGCGCTCGAATCGCTTGTCGGCACGCTGCAACATCGCTCCGACGCGACGCAAGGCTTGGAAGCGGCGCAGAGAGATTTGGCGGCGCGCGTCGCAGCACTGGAACAGGCTAATCGCGATACGCAGGCGGTGCTCGCAGGCCTGCGCGCCGACCTCGCAAAACTCGCAGCGCAAAAGCCGGCGGCGGGCCCCGCGCCGGACCTCGCGGCGCTCGCAGCGCGCGTCGGCGCGCTCGAGCAAAAGCTCGCCACACTCGATGCCAAGGTCGGCGGCTTGGCGGAGACGCTCAATGCCGAGAAGGGGCAAGTGCGCGCCACCGAAAGCCGCGTCAGCCAATCGGCGGCGGCGAGCGCCGACAACGAAGCGGTTGCGATTCTCGCCGCGAGCCTGCTGCGCAAAGTGGAATCCGGTGCGCCCTACGAATCGGATCTTCAGGCGCTCGCCAAGCGCGGCTTCGATCGAGGAAAGCTAGCACCGCTTGAAGCCACGGCGGCGAACGGCGTCGCAACGCCGGCGGCGCTCGCCCAACAATTCTCCAGGCTCGCAGCGGCGCTGCTCGCGACCGCGCCGCAGCCCAAGGAAAATGGCTTCCTCGATCATCTCGTCAAAGGCGCCGAGCGCCTCGTGCATGTCGAGAAAATCGGCGCTGCCTCCGGCGGAGACCTCGCCGGCCAGATGCAGCGCGTGCAGGAGGCGCTCGAGGCGGGCGCGGTCGAGACGGCCTATCAAGAATGGAGCACGCTTCCTGCTGACGCCAAGGCGAAATCGGAGGCGTTCGCAGCAGCGGCAAAGGCTCGCATCGACGCGATCGCCGCGGCGCGCGGCATCGAGGCGCAAGCCATAGCGACACTCGGCAAGGAAAAATCCTGAGGCTCTCGCGTCCGATCGGGCGCCGAATGAGACGCAGGCAGATCCTGGTAATCCTATGCTAGGCTCGACGCGCTAAGGCCCTCTTCGGCCCATGCCGCAATCAGAGTTCGCGATGACCCGTGTCCTGTTTTTCTTCCTGGTCCTGGCGCTTGCCGGCTTGGGCGTTGTCTGGATCGTCGATCGGCCCGGCGAGATTGCCGTTACATGGCAGGGCTACCGGATCGAAACGACGCTCGCCGTGGCAATCGGATTTGTGGCGCTCGCCGCCATCGTGCTGGCAAGCCTCTTCTTGCTTCTGCGTTTCCTCTTTCGGCTGCCGAGCCTGTTGGCGCGGCGCTCGGCGAAACGGCGCCGCGCCAAGGGCTATGCGGCGCTGACACGCGGCATGGTCGCAGTCGGGGCGGGCGACGCGAAACTCGCCCGTCGCTCTGCCGCCGAAGCGCATCGGCATTTGGAGCCGGAACCGCTCACTCTCCTTCTCGCGGCCCAATCGGCGCAGCTCTCCGGCGACCGCGCCGGAGCCGAATCCGCCTTCGGCAAGTTGGCGGAGCATCCGTCGACGCGCTTGCTGGGCTTGCGCGGTCTTCACATCGAAGCGCAGCGGCGCGGCGATGCCGAGGCGGCGATCCATTTCGCGCAAGAGGCCCACAAAATCGCCCCGCTGCCCTGGTCGGCGAAGGCGGTGCTCGACCACCACGCCGCAAAGTCGCAGTGGGAGCACGCGCTCGCGGCGATCGAAAGCAATATCGCGGCGAAGCTCGTCGACAAGAAGACCGGCGAGCGCCAGCGCGCCGTGCTGGAGACCGCCGTGGCCCTCGATAAAGCGACGCAAGCGCCCGAAGAGGCGCTGCGCCTTGCCCGCCAGGCGCTGCGCCGCGCGCCCGATCTTATTCCCGCCGTGGCGTTGGCGGCGCGGCTCTCGGCGCGCAAAGGCGAATTGCGCAAAGCCGCCAAGCTCATCGAATCCGCATGGCAACGCCAACCGCATCCGGAACTCGCCGAAACCTATCTCGATCTGCGCCCCGGCGATTCGAACGCCGATCGTTTGGCGAAGGCGCGCACCCTCGCCAAGCTCGTGCCGCGCGATCCCGAAAGCGGAATGATCGTGGCGCGCGCCGCGCTGGCAGCGCGCGATTTCAAAACGGCACGCCAAGCCATGACGCCGCTCGTCGGCGACGACGAGCGCCCAACGGCGCGCATGTGCCTCATCATGGCGGAGCTTGAAGACGCCGAAACGGGCGACCAGGGGCAGGTTCGCCAATGGCTTGCCCGCAGCGCCCGGGCGCCGCGCGATCCCGTGTGGATGGCGGACGGCGTCGGCGCCGCGCAATGGGCGCCAGTTTCGCCAGTGACCGGCCGGCTCGACGCGTTTGTTTGGCAAAGGCCGCTCGATCGGCTCGGCACGCAGATAGAAGCACACGATTGGAGCAAGGCGGTCGAAGCGCCTGTCGCGGAAATCGCACCGCCGAGCGCACCGGGGCCCAAGTTGAAGGAGACGGAAGCCGCGGCAAACGCCGCAGAGTCGACGCTCGAAAAGCCGCCGGCGCGGACGGGCGGCCCGGTGATCTTTCCGATGCCGGCGCCTCCCGACGATCCGGGCCTCAGCGAGGAAAAGGAAGACAAGGACAAAGTCGGGCTCTTCTGATGGCCGGATCGGCGGCGTGGTTGCCAAGCCGGCGCAATCCGGCCTAAGGAGAACGCTGGGCACTCGGCCCGCAGCGCCGCAATAGCTCAGCCGGTAGAGCACCTCATTCGTAATGAGGGGGTCGGGGGTTCGAATCCCTCTTGCGGCACCAGGGCCATTTTTCTTGCAGCGCATAAATCCGCCGCCCCGTGTTGACGAAGAACGGCGGCCTCACGCATGCAAACCGTGCAATGGGCGCTTTTATGGATATTACGTTAATTGCAAATGGGCTAACGCATCGCGGTGAACACAATTACCGTCTGATCCAAGAAGTACGCGCCGCACTCGCCCGCCGGACGATAAAATGTCGCGTTTACGCCGCGCGATCTCTCGATCCGGCAATCCTTGCAGAAGAAATGGCCGTCCCGCATTTCAAACATTCGCTTTACGACAACGTTGTTCCGCGCGTATCGGACGCTTTAGTTGAGAAGCTCGAGACATGGTGGAGTGGATCGCGGTGCGTTCTAAGCTATCCGGCCGAATTTTTCACATGGAGCGTCATCAACCGCTCCTTTCGCCGCGATCTTGAGGCGCTGCCATCAGGTTGCTGTTCAGCAGGGCGTCTTCTAGTAATCACGGCAGTTTGTCAGAATCAACTTTCCGGCCTCGTCGAGTTCCTGCGCGCCCGACCACGGGAGGCGCTACCCTGTGTTATATGCCAATTGATGTTTATGCCGAGCTGGACACCGTGGGAAAGTCAGGCCCAACTCGGAGATGCCTACTATCAAAGGGCGTTTCACGAGGCCGCGCCGCTAATTGGGCACAAGCTATTCTTCACGGCGGAAAATCAAGCCATCGCCCAGTATTATCGCGAGCGATACGGCATCGAGACCAAAATCCTTCCTGTCCCGCTTGCGATCCCGCGAGCCTCTCCTGTTGCGGGAGGTACGGTTCGTCTCGGTTTTTTTGGATATTCTAAAGCTTCGAAGGGCTTTCATCTGCTGCCGGAAGCCGCGAGCATCTGCCAATCAACAGGGCTTGACGTCGAATTCCATATTCAGGTTCAGCATTCGCATTGGGAGCAAGCTACCGGACGGGCCGAACGTAAATTGCGGAAAATGCCGAATGTGCATTTGATCGAGGGCATGCTTCCGTCCAAGGACTATATCGCGGAAGCGAATAAAGTAGATGTCGCGCTACTGCCGTATGATCCGGTTCGCTTCGGCATGCGCGGCTCGGGGATCTTCACGGAATCCGTGAGTGCAGGGCGTCCAATCATAGCTTCGGACGGAACGTTCGCGGCGGAAAGCATTCGCAGCGGCGAAGCGCAAGGGGAGATTTTCGCTCCTTACAGCGCGCGAGAGCTCGCGAATGCGATCGGCCGAAT
>JASHSW010000016.1 GCA_030038595.1 Methylovirgula sp. | reverse complement strand
GCAAGGCGCCTTACGTCGGCCCGCGCCAATTGAGCAGCCGTGCGACGAGCCAGACCGGCACCACGATCATCGCCCCGGCCAGGATATAGTCGCCCATCTCGCGCAGCGCCTCGAAGCCCAGCGACCAGATGTGCCGGGCAAAGCGGATCACGTCTTGCACGAGATCGATCGGCCGGATGTCGAGCCACATCAGCAGTGCGCCGACGACCAAGGACAGAAAGAACAACCGCAGCGCGACGTTTGACGGCGTGCCGCCCAGGAAACGCGCCAGCGGCGTTTCGCGCCGCCGCCAATGCGGCGCGCCTGGAGGCGTCGACCAGGCCGATGCTGGTTTTGTTTCTTCGCTCATGCGATGTCTCGGATCTGCCGTGCGAGGCGGCGCGACTTCGGCTATTGTCGGACGCCGCGCCGCGCCTGGCAAGCGCTTCTCTCTGGATCTTTCGTGACGCAACAGGAAACCGACGCCAGCCTCGTGCGGACGCGAATCGACGGTGGCTTCAGCTTCGCGCTCGCCGCTTTCGCGATCGGGCTAGGTCTTTTAGCGCTGCTCGAGCGCGTCGGCTTACCCGACCCCGCGCTCAAGGCTTGCGTCGGCGCCCTGGTGTTCTCCGAGTTGCTGATCACCGCAGCGCTGCTGCGCACGATGCGTCCGGCCGAGTTTTACGCCGGCACTCTGCCGCCGCCTTACGCGGGGCTTGCCTTTGCCGGGATTTCGGCGGGACTGTTCCTGCCGTTTCTGCCGCCTTTGCCGCAAAGCGTGGGCTTCAACTCGCTCGCTGCGGGATTTGCGCTCGGGCTCTTCGGCGCGGCGTTCGCGACGGGTCCCTATCTGCGCCATTGCGGCGCCTCCTCGATCGTCGATCTTGCGGCGTCGCGATTTCCGCATCCCGCGGTGCGTATCGCGATCGCGGCGATCGCCGCGCTCTGCGCCGCACTGGTCACGCTCGCCGGCTACGGGGTCGCGTTGCGCGCCTTCCTCGCGGTGAGCGGCCTCGGTCCGCCCCTCGGCGTTGCCGCGCTCGGAATTCTGCTCGTCTTGTTGATCGTACCCGGCGGCCTTTCCGGCGTGATCTGGCTGGCGGCGGGAACCGCGGTCGTGACCTTGGCGGCGCTTGGCCTGCCGCTCGTTTTATCGGCACCGCGCGAAACGACGCCCTTTTCGGTCGCGATCGCGCGTTTCGGCGAGGTGAGCGGCGCGGGCCAGCATCTGCCGATGGAGCCCGCCATCGTGATTGCTCTCTCCCTCGGACTTGCGACGCTGGCGCCGCTCTTCGGTCCGGCGCTCGGCAGCCGCGATCGGGCCGGCACGTTGCGCAGCGGCTTCTTCGCGCTCGTCTTCGTCGGGCTCATCGCGGCGCTCGCCACGCTGACCATGGCCCGCTCGACTCTGGCGCTTGATACGGCGCTGGTCGGTCGCGCCCCGACCAATCTGTCCGCCGACATTCTCACGGCGAGCGGACGGGGCGCTATCTCGATCTGCGGCATGAATTCTGCCGTTTCGAGCGAGATCGCCGCAGCTTGCGGGTCGCAGGCCGGCTTCGACGGGATCTTGCGGCTGCAGGACATCAGCGCCGATGCGCGCTATCTCCTCGAAAATCTTCCTGTCCTGCGGCGCTCCGGGCCGACCTTGGCGGGCCTTGCCGCCGTCTTTGCGATTGCCCTCGGCATCGGCGTCGCGGCGGCGGGCGTGCAGTCGTTCGCGACCAGCTTCGGCCACGACATTTTCGCCCATAAGCGGCGCAGATTCGGGCCGGCGAGCCGGCGACTGGCCTATGCGCGCGGCCTTGCGCTGCTGCTCATCGCCGGCTCCGCCGCCGGACTTACCCATGGCGCAGATCATCCGCGGCTCTGCGTCGCGCTCGCGCTGGCGATCTCGGCGGCGCTCATTGCCCCGCTTGTCGGCTTGGCTGTCGGCAAATACGCCACCCCGCTCGGCGCACTGGCGGCTTTGTTTGTCGCGATCTTCGTGCTCTGCGCCTCCGTTCTCGGGCATCGCGGCGCGTGGGCGCCCGACGAACTTGCCCGCAACGCGATCTTCGCCGCGCTCGATGCGTTTCTCGCCGGGGTCTTCGTGAGCCTTTTGCTTCGCCGAAAGTTGCCGGCCGCTCCTCCGGCGGTGCCGGACGCGCCTTCCGCCGATTGAGCCGACCCGCCCGGTTCATTTCTCGCTGGCCAGCAAAGCGGCCTGATGATGGGTGACGAGCGCATCGACGATTTCGTCGAGCCCGTCGCCGCTCAAGACCTTGTCGAGTTTGTAGAGCGTCAGGTTGATGCGGTGGTCGGTGACGCGGCCTTGCGGGAAATTGTAGGTGCGGATGCGCTCGGAACGATCGCCGGACCCCACCTGCGCACGCCGATCCGCGGCGCGCTCCGCATCGCGTTTCTGCCGTTGCATGTCGTAGAGACGAGCCCGCAGCAGTGCCATCGCCCGGGCGCGGTTCTTGTGCTGCGAGCGTTCGTCTTGCACGAAGACAATCGTATTGGTCGGCAGATGGGTGATGCGGATCGCCGACTCGGTTTTATTGACGTGCTGGCCGCCTGCCCCCTGCGCGCGCATCGTGTCGATCTTGAGGTCGGCTTCGTTGATGTCGACATCGATGTCCTCGGCTTCCGGCAATACTGCGACGGTGGCGGCCGAGGTGTGAATGCGGCCCTGCGTTTCCGTTTCGGGAACGCGCTGCACGCGGTGCACGCCCGATTCGAATTTCAGCCGCGCGAAGACGCCGCGGCCTTCGATCGCGGCGACGATTTCCTTGAAGCCGCCAAGCGACCCTTCGCTTGCCGAAACGATTTCGACGCGCCAGCCCCTGAGTTCGGCGTAGCGTTGGTACATGCGGAAGAGATCGCCGGCAAACAGCGCCGCCTCGTCGCCGCCCGTACCGGCGCGAATTTCCAGGATGGCGCTCTTTTCGTCGGCGGCGTCCTTGGGCAGAAGCGCAATCCGCAGTTTCTGCTCTAGCCCCGCCAGCCGCGAACGTGACTCTTGCCGCTCGGTTTCGGCGAGCGCGCGCATTTCCGGATCGAGCGCCGGGTCGGCAAGGATCGCCTCGATGCCGGCTACGTCCTTTTGCTCGGCGCGATAGTCGCGGATTGCGGCGACCACGGCGTCGATTTCAGCGAGTTCGCGCGACAGGGCGACGAAAATCGGAGCTTCCGGGCCGGCGGCGAGCCGGTCGGAAATCTCCGCGTGGCGGCGTAGGATGAGATCGAGCTTTTCTTGCGGCAGCATGGGATTGAGCGAAGTAAGGGAACGCCAGTTGAAATTAAAGCGTCACGCAGACGTTGAGAAGGGCATTCAGGCGCCACACAAAATCCGTCGAAAGCGAGCGGCTACACCGGGATGCGATGTGACGTAGCGAAGCGGTGCAGCTCGTCGCGCAGCGAATGGGCGGCGTCGTGCGCTTCGATGAGATTGCCGACGAACTTGCTCGCCGCCTCGAGGTCGGTCGCCAGAATCATCGCCTTTACCGGCCCTATGGAAGCCGGCGACATCGAGAGAGAACGAAATCCGATCGCCAATAGTGCCAGCGCGTCGATCGGCTTTCCGGCCATTTCGCCGCACAGCGTCAACGGCGTTTTGCTGTTGCGCGCCGTCTCGACGACGCCCTTCAAGGCGCGCAGAACCGGCGCCGAGATCGAATCGAAGCGCCCGGCGACGCGCTTGTTGTCGCGGTCGGCGGCAAACAGATATTGAACGAGATCGTTGGTCCCGACGGAAAGGAAATCGGCGCGCGCGCAGATTTCTTCGAGTTGCCATAAGATCGCCGGCACTTCCACCATGGCGCCAAGTTTGAGGTCGCTGGGCAGGCGGTATTCGTGGCGCGTCAAATAGGCGACCTCGCGTTCGGCGAGTTCCTTCGCGGTCTCGAACTCGGCGACCGTTGCAACCATCGGGAACATAATGCGCACTTCCCGATCGGCGCCCGCCCTGAGCAGCGCCCGCAGCTGCATGCGCAGCAATGCCGGACGGTCAAGTCCAATGCGGATCGCCCGCCAGCCGAGTGCCGGATTCTCCTCTTCGACCTTGGTCATGTAGGGCAGCACCTTGTCGGAACCTATGTCCAGGGTACGGAAGGTGATGGCCTTGCCAGGCACCGCGTCGAAGGCGGCTTTGTAGAATGCCTGCTGCTGGCGCATGCCGGGAAATTGCGAGACGATCATGAACTGCAGCTCGGTGCGGAAAAGGCCGATGGAAGCGGCGCCGGTCTCTTCGACGTGCGGCAGATCGACGAGCAGTCCGGCGTTCATGTGCAGCTCGATCTTCACACCGTCCTTGGTGACGGCGGGTTTGTCGCGGAGCCTGCGGTATTGCTCCTGGCGGCGGGCGCGCAGCCGCGCCTTTTCGGCGTAGGCATTCTCGATGTCCTGGGGCGGCCGGACATGCACGTCGCCGGACGTTCCATCGACGATCAACGCATCGCCGGGCTCGACGAACCCGACGATGTTCGTTACTTCGCCGACCGTGGCAATTCCCAGCGCCCGCGCCACGATGGCAACGTGGCTCGACGCGCCGGCATCTTCAAGCACCACGCCGCGCAATTTGCTGCGGTCGTAATCGAGCAACGCCGCCGGCCCCATGGTTCGCGCGACGATGATTGCGTTGTCCGGCAGATCTGCATGTGCCGCCACGAAGCTGCGGCCGGCGAGCTGATAGAGAAGGCGATTGGCGAGATCGTCGAGATCGTGAAGGCGCTCGCGTATATATGGGTCCGTCTGGCGCTGCAGCTTGGCACGTGCGTCGCTCTGCACGCGTTCGACCGCCGCCTCGGCGGTGAGCCCGGTGGCGACCGCCTCGCGCAACCGGCGGATCCAGCC
>JASHSW010000015.1 GCA_030038595.1 Methylovirgula sp. | reverse complement strand
TCCATGCCCTCGACGACGTCGAGCTCGGTTTCCAGGCTTTTCGCCTCTTCGACCGTGATGACGCCTTCGTCGCCGACCTTCTGCATCGCGGTTGCGATCATCTTGCCTACCGAGGAGTCGCCGTTGGCGGAAATCGTGCCGACCTGGGCGATTTCGTCGTTCGAAGTGACTTTCTTCGAATTGGCCTTGAGATCGGTAACGACGGCATCGACCGCGATGTCGATGCCGCGCTTGAGATCCATCGGGTTAAGGCCGGCGGCGACCGCCTTGGTGCCTTCCCTGATGATCGACGCCGCGAGCACGGTCGCCGTAGTGGTGCCGTCGCCGGCCACGTCGTTTTGCTTGGAAGCGACTTCGCGGACGAGTTGGGCGCCGATGTTCTCGAATTTGTCGGCGAGCTCGATTTCTTTGGCGACGGTGACCCCGTCCTTGCTGATGCGCGGCGCGCCGAACGACTTTTCGATGACCACATTGCGGCCCTTCGGCCCCAAGGTAATCTTCACTGCGTTATTGAGAATTTCGACGCCGCGCAACATGCGGTCGCGGGCATCGGAGGAGAAGCGTACGTCTTTCGCAGCCATTTTATGGAACTCCTGGAATCGCGGTTTGTGGGTCGCTCAGGGCGGGTTCTCAGGCAACGACGCCGAGGATGTCGCTCTCTTTCATGATGAGCAGCTCCTGGCCGTCGATCTTGACCTCGGTGCCCGACCATTTGCCGAACAGAATGCGGTCACCCGTCTTGACGTCGAGGGGAATAAGCTTGCCGGTCTCGTCGCGGGCGCCGGGACCGACGGCGATGATCTGGCCCTCCTGCGGCTTTTCCTTCGCCGTGTCGGGAATGATGATCCCGGCCTTCGTCTTTTCCTCGCCTTCGAGACGTTTGACGACCACGCGGTCGTGCAGGGGTCGGAACTTCATTGCATGCTTCCTTAAACGGTTGCCGGAAGGACCCCGCGCAGGGCGGGCGCTCCGCGGAATGGGATTGAAATTGTTAGCACTCTTACATGGAGAGTGCTAAGGCGCCCTGGAGATAGGCGGCACGGGCGGCCCTGTCAAGACGCCCGGCGAGGACCCATCCCCCGCGCCAGAAGGTCCGTCCTTGGCCCGAGGGGAGATGCTCGGAAAGCGTAGGGGCCCGTGAGCGCCCGAGCCCAGTGTCGGCAGCGCACCGGGATCCAAATTGCCAAGATCAAGGCACGGCGAGCGCTACGAAGCGCTCTTCGCCCGAGGGACTTGCCACCAAGAGAAGCGCCAGTTTTTTGCCCGCGCTCTTCAGTGCGCTGAGCTTTTTGGCGACGTCGGCCGGCTGCGATACGGGTTCTTGGTTGATTTCCAGGATCACTTCGCCGGGCTGGATATTCTTTTCCGCGGCGGGGGAATCGGAATCGACGCCCGCCACCACCACGCCCGAAGTGATGCTGTCCTTGATCGCGAACTTAAGGCGCGCGGCGCTGTCGAGGCTGGCGAATGCCATGCCAAGGCTCTTTTGGACCGCCGCGTTTGGCGTGTTTTGCTCCGGCGCGGCGCCGCTTTGCTCCAGCGAAGCTTGCTTTTGATTGTCCTCGAGGCGCCCCAGCGTAACGGTCTTGGTCAGCTCCTGACCCTTGCGCAGGATCACGACTTCGACCGATTTGCCGACTGCAGTTCCGGCGACGAGTTTCGGGAGCTCGTGCGCGTCTTGGATCCGCTGGCCGTCGAACTTGACGATCACGTCGCCGGTGGCGATGCCGGCCTCTGCGGCCGGCCCGTTGGCGTCGGTCCCGGCCACGAGCGCCCCACGCACATTGCCGAGCTCGAGACTCTCGGCGATCGAATCGTCGATCGGCTGGATGCGCACGCCAAGCCAGCCGCGCCGCGTTTCGCCGTATTTGCGCAGCTGATCGATGATCGGCGCGACCGTGTTGGAAGGCGTAGCAAAGCCGATGCCGATCGAACCGCCGGACGGCGATAGGATCGCCGTGTTGATGCCGATAACCTCGCCATCCATATTGAACAGCGGGCCGCCCGAATTGCCTTTGTTGATCGCCGCGTCGGTCTGGATGTAGTCGTCGTAGGGGCCGGAATCGATATCGCGATTGCGCGCCGAGACGATGCCGGCCGTTACGCTTCCGCCGAGCCCAAATGGATTGCCAACGGCGATTACCCAATCGCCGACGCGCATTTTGCCGCTGTCGCCGAATTTCACCGCTTTCAGCGGCTTGTCCGGTTTCACCTTGAGCACGGCGACGTCGACCTTCGTATCCTTGCCGATCACCTGGGCGCGCAATTTCGTGCCGTCGGTAAAGATCACCGTAACGTCGTCCGAATCGGCGATGACGTGATTGTTGGTGACAATGATGCCGGAAGGATCGATTACGAAGCCAGAACCCAGCGAATTGGACCTGCGTTCGTGCGGAACCATCAACTCTTCGTCGTCACCGCCGCCCTGATCCTGGTGGTGCCGGAAGAACTCGTCGAAGAGTTGATCGAACGGCGTTCCCGGGTCGAGTTCCGGTTCGCCGCCGGCACTTTGCTCTTCGTAGGTCTGCGTCGCCGAGATGTTGACCACGGCGTCGCTCACCTGCGCGGCGAGATCGGCGAAGGAATCCGGTGCGTGGCCGGCGCGCGCCGTGGGCAAGCCGAGCATCAAAAGCACGACGAAGCACGATGCCAGCGCAAAACCCGTCGCCGTCCGAACCATATAAAAATCTCCTGGGCGCCTTGGCCGGATTTCGAGCGCGGCGTTACAGCCGCCGCGCGAAGCTTGGGTACATGCGCCACCGCATGCGAGGCTATCGCATCGAATGCGGATACGCCAGATTGTGAGGCGGACGGCAGTTCGAGCGCGCCGAATACGGGCGTTCACGACTGCGGCATCGCGATGGCTCAGTCCTCCCGATAGCCATAGGCGGGAATATTGCCGGTCGCGCCGTAATATTTGTAAGGAAGGAATTTTCCGGACATCGTAAGCTTGACCCTATCGCCGCGCGGATCGGCCTGGCGTTCGAGCGCGAAATCGAAATCGATCGCCGACATGATGCCATCGCCGAATTCTTCCTCGATCAGCGCCTTCAGCGCCGGGCCGTTGACCATGACGAGCTCGTAGAAACGGTAAAGCAGAGGATCGGTTGGCGGCATCGGCGTGCCGCGCAGCGGCACTTCGTTGAGCAGAAGTTTTTCCGCTTCGCTCAGCCCGAAAAGTTCGGCCGCCTTCTCCGTCTGCTGGCGCACGAGCTTCATTTGTCCGAGCAAGGCGCCGACGATCAGGATCGGCGACATTCCGCCGATTTCGGCGGCGATGAACTTCCAGGTCCATCCGCGTTGGCGTTTGATGTCAAGGATCTTTTCGGTGAGATCGGAGCGTTTCATCGTGCCCCTCCGTATCGCTTGGCCCGCTCAGTGTGACGCCGTAGCCGCACCGGCCGGCGATTGCGCCGCCGGCGTCGCGGGTGGCGTAGGCGTCGCGAAGAAGCGGAAGAAGGCCGATTTGGGGGTGAGCACAAAGCGCGTGTTGCCGGGCTCGAGGCCGTTTTCATAAGCCTGCATCGAACGGTAGAAGGCGAAGAAATCCGGATCTTTGCCGTAAGCCGCCGCGAAAATGCGGTTGCGTTCCGCGTCGCCCGCGCCGCGGATCTGGTCGGCCTGGCGCTGCGCGTCGGCGCGCAGCACGACCGCGTCGCGGTCGGCCGTGGCGGTGATGGTCTGCGCCTGTTCGGTGCCTTGGGCGCGATAAGTCGCGGCGTCGCGCGCCCACTCGCTCTGCATCCGGCTGTAGACCTTTTCGGAAATCTGCTCGGGCAGATCGGCGCGCCGGATCCGCACGTCGACCGCCAAGACGCCGAGCTTGGCTGCTTCCTGATTGACCTCCTTAAGAATGCGGCCCATCAGGACTTCGCGCTCACCGCTGACGATCTCGGTGAGATCGGCGTCGCCGAGTACGCGGCGCACCGCCGAATTGAGGATGAAGCCGAGCTGGTTTTCCGCCCGCTCGACGCTTCCCACCGTCTGGTAGAACTTCAGCGGGTCGACGATTCGATAGCGCAGGAAAGAATCGACCTCGACGCGCGTATTGTCGGAGGCAAGCACCTCCTGCGTCGGCGTTTCGATGCCGAGAATGCGTTTGTCGAACAAGACGACGTTCTCGATGAGCGGGATCTTGAAATGAAGACCCGGCTCAGTCACCAGACCGCGCCCGGCGACCGGACTGCCGAATTGAAGAACCAGCGCCTGTTCGGTCTGCGCGACGGTGAACATCGAGTCGAATGCGACGATGATCGCCAGCGCGGCGACGATGATGATCGTGTAGCGCGCCGTGCTGCTCATTTCGATTCCCCCTCGGCCGATTGCGGCGCGAGCTGCGGGAGCGGCAGATACGGCACGACGCTCTGGCCGCCGGGCTCGTCGAGGATCACCTTGTTGGCCGAGCCCAGCACCTTTTCCATCGTCTCGAGATACATCCGTTCGCGCGTCACCGCCGGGGCGTTCTTATACTGCGCATAGATCTGATCGAAGCGCGAGGCTTCGCCGGTTGCTTGCGCCACGGTCTGCAGGCGATAGCCTTCCGCCTGCTGAAGAATGGCTGCCGCTTGGCCGCGTGCGGTCGGCACGATGCGGTTGGCATAGGCCTCAGCCTCGTTGCGCATCCGGTCACGGTCCTGCTGCGCCGCTGTTACGTCGCGGAAAGCGGCGATCACCTGTTGGGGCGGATCGACCGATTGCAACTGCACCTGAAGAACGAGAACGCCGGCCTTGTAGCTGTTCAGGATCCTTTGCATGAGATCCTGGACTTCGGGTTCGATCACCTTGCGTTCGGCGGTGAGAATCTTGCGGATGAGGCTGTGGCCGATGACCTCGCGCATGGCACTTTCCGCCACCGCCTTCACGGTGTCCGGCGGATTGGCGATGTTGAAGGCGTAATCCTCCGGATGGACCGGATCGATCTGCCAGATGACCACGAATTTCACGTCGGCTATGTTCTGGTCGCCGGTCAGCATGAGGCTTTCTTCCGGCACGTCGACCTGCGTCTGCTGACCGGGATTTTGCGGGTCCTGCCGGTAGGTAAAGCCAATGTTGATAAGATTGCGGTCGGTGACCTGCAGCTTTTCGACCGAACCGATCGGGAAGGGCAAATTGTAATTGAGACCCGACTGGGTTTTGCCCGTATAGCGGCCGAAGATCATGTTGAGGCCGACTTCGTTCGGCTCGACGACGTAGAATCCGGATAAGAGCCAGAGCAGAATGCCGACGAGCGCAAGAGCCAGCAGGCTGCGGCCGCCGAGTCCGCCGCCCGGCAGCAACTGCCGCAGCCGGCTCTGGCCGCGCCGCAACCATTCTTCAAGATCGATCGGGCCGCGTGGCGATTGTCCCCAAGGGCCGGGATTGCCCGGCTTCCAGGTGCCGCCGCCTTTGCCGTCACTGTTCCAAGGCATTCTCGTTCCTGGTTGCCGAAAATTCCGGCCGGTTGCCGCAAGCGGATCGTGAGCCCAGCCGAAACTGCGCCCTCTCATAGATCCAATCGCACGTCCACGAAAGCCCCGGTGCGTGGAGCTGCGTTGCCGCGCGGATTCTAGAGTTCGCGCCGTAGATATTCGGCGAAAGCAAACGCGGCTTCATCACCCTTTCCCGGCGCATGGTTTTCGCGGCGAACCTCCCGCCATTTGGACCCGTCGATGGGCGGAAAGAAGGCATCGCCGGGTGGTGCGAGCGCGACGAAGGTCACATAGAGCCGATCGAGGCGGTCGAGCAGGGCTGCGAAGATTTCGCCGCCGCCGGCGACAAGGATCTCGTCGGCGCCGAGCGCTTGCGCGCGCTGCGCGGCGAGTTGAAGGGCGGCCTCGACGTCCGCTGCGGCGAAGACGCTGGGCGGCGGCGCAAAGTCAGCGCCGCGCGTCACGACGATGGTTTCGCGGCCGGGCAGCGGGCGGGCGAGCGAAGCGAACGTCTTGCGTCCCATGATGACCGGCTTGCCGAGCGTCAGCGCCTTGAAATGTTTCAAATCGCTCGAAATATGCCAGGGCAGGCGATTGTCGAGCCCAATGACGCCGTTCTCGGCGACGGCGACGATGGCGGCGAGCGGCGGATTCATGAGGCGTTCGTCGCGAATGCGCTCAATGCCTTGCCATGCAGCCGGCAGATACGCCATTCGTCCATCACCTGCGCGCCCGTCGATTGATAGAAGCGGATCGCATTTTGGTTCCAATCGAGCACCGACCATTCGAGCCGGCCGAGCTTTTCTTCGACGCAGCGGCGCGCCATCCTATGCAGCAACGCCGCGCCGATGCCCTGGCCGCGAAAGTCCTCGCGCACGTATAGATCTTCGATCCAGATTCCATGCCGGCCGACGAAGCTCGAGAACGTGTAGAACCACAGGCTGAAGCCGGCCGGCATGCCGCCCAGTTCGGCGATCTCTGCGAAAACGCGCGGATGATCCGAGAACAGCGCGGCTTGCAGCATCGCTTCCGTCGCTTCGAGTTCGTGCGTGAGACGTTCGAATTGCGCGAGTTCGCTGACGAACGCATGGATCAGCGCCGCATCGCGCGGCGTGGCGGGACGTATGGAAGGGGAATTGCCGGACATCGGGATGGCGCCTTGCCCGATCCTCTGCGCGAACGAACGCGCGAAGTCAATCGATCGGGTCAGGGATTGCGGCGTCCGTAGGACACCACATACGCGCCGTCGCGCACATCGATCAGAGGATCGTCCGACTCCTCGATACCGGGGATCAGCGCGCCGGGCAGGAAGAGCAGTTTCTTCTGTGCGGCAAGACTGTCGGCGACGACCTTGTCGATCGTAAGCACGCCGAGATCGACCACCTTGCGATCCGCGGGCCAGGGCCGCGTCGGATCTTTGGTCTGGTCTCCCGGCGCCGCCAGTTGCGCCTTCAGATGAAAGGTCACGGGCCCTCTGCCGACGCGCGCGGTGATGTCGTCGATCAGAAAATCAGGCGACTTCTTGGCCGCTTCTTCGGAATCGATATGAACTAGCTTTTCCGGCATCATCATATAGCGCACCGGCTGTCTCTTGCCGGTCTTGTCGACGAAGATGAAAGCGTCGATCCCATTATATTGCTCGTCCGCGAAACTGTCCGGCGTCGACGTGGAAGCGAGCGCAGACGGTGCGATCGGGTGGCTCTTGAAAAAGAGGTCGAGCTGCGTGGGCTTGGGCGCGGTCGGGGGACTGGCAGCCACCGCAAGCAGGAAATCGCGGAAGTCCGCGCCGGTAGAAACCGGGAAGAATTTGAGCGAAACGAGTACCATGTCGGTCTCGCTGCCGTCTTTCAGATGGTATTTGATGGCCATGCCATGCGGCAGGCCCTTCGAACCGTCTGGAACGTTGGGAACGCCGCCCGCATCGGAGAAACGGACGGTGACCGGAATCGCGCTGCCATCGAAGATAGCCGCCTTGCTGAGATTCGCGGCGTCGGGCGAGGCCTTGAAGGTGCCCTCGAGGACGATTCCCTTGGCATGATTGGCGCGGAAGCCCGGGTGTGCGCCGTAGACTTTGTTCAGCGCGTCGACGATCTGCGTCGCGATCTGCGGATCTTCGGCAAGGCAACGACCAAGGGCGGCAAACCAAATTGCCGCGGCGAAGGTGAACAGAAGTCTGCAGTTCGACATCGGCTCAACTCCGAGCCCACTTCGATTGCCCCGCAGGCTACCATATCGCGAAATGATCGCCTACGGCTTCGCCGCGCATGGGTCAAACGGCGACCTCGGCCTTGATCGCCGGATGGGGATCGTAACCCTCGATTGCAATGTCTTCGTAACGGAAGTCGAAGATCGATTTGACCAAAGGATTGAGTACCAGCCGCGGCAGGGGACGCGGCTTACGCGACAGCTGCAGGCGCGCCTGCTCCAGATGGTTAAGGTAGAGATGGGCGTCGCCGAGCGTGTGGACGAAATCGCCGGGCACAAGCCCGGTGACATGCGCGACCATCTCGGTCAACAGCGCGTAGCTCGCAATATTGAAAGGCAGACCCAAGAAGGCGTCGCCGGAGCGCTGATAGAGTTGGCAGGAGAGGCGACGCACCCCGTCTTTGCCTTCCGCGACATGGAACTGAAACAGACAATGGCACGGCGCAAGCCGCATTGCCGGCAGATCCGCGGGGTTCCAGGCGCTCACGATCAGGCGACGCGAAAACGGGTCGCGCTTGAGCGCCGCGATCACGTCGCTGATCTGGTCGATCGTCTTGCCGTCGCCGGCCGGCCAAGCGCGCCATTGTTTGCCGTAAATCGGCCCTAGCTCGCCGTTCGCGTCCGCCCATTCGTCCCAGATCGTGACGCCGTGCTTGTCGAGATAGGCAATGTCGGTGTCGCCCTTCAGAAACCACAGAAGCTCGTAGACGATCGATTTCACGTGCAGCTTCTTGGTCGTGACGAGCGGCAGGCCGTCGGCGAGCGAGAAACGCATTTGATGTCCGAAGATGGATAGCGTGCCGGTGCCGGTTCGGTCGGCCTTTTTCTCACCGCGGGCGAGGATCGTTTCGAGAAGATCGAGATAGGGCCGCATGCGCTCAACCGAGGTTCAGCGCCGCGGCGCTGAAAGCGATGATATTGTTGACGGCATGAAAGAGCATCGAGGCTTTCACGCTCTCGGTGCGCTCGCGGATCGCGGCGAGCGCGACGCCGACCGGAAAAACCGCCAGTGCATAGAGATGCGTATCTTCATAATGCGCGCCGCCGAACAGCGCCGCGCTGACCAGCATCGCCGGCCAGACACCGAAACTAAAGCGCAGACTCGTATAGATCCAGCCGCGGAACAACAACTCCTCCGTGATCGGCGCGAAGCCGACGGCAAGCACGAACAACATCAGCCGGTCGATTCGGTTGGACGGCAGCGTGAACCAGGATTGGGACTGCGGGTAAAGATAGCCGAGCGCCGCCGTCGCCGCGAAACTGTAGACGAGCGCTCCCAAGGCGATCGCCCAGAGCGGCTTGTCGTCGAGGCGCCATAGCCTCGTTCCGTAGCCGATGAGCGCGCGCCA
>JASHSW010000116.1 GCA_030038595.1 Methylovirgula sp. | reverse complement strand
CGCGCGAGCGCGACAAAGTACTGGCCTTCCCCGAGGGCATGGCGGTCGTCGGCGCTTTCGGCAATCCGGTCCTCGATTCGGAGCCGAACCAAGCGCTGATCCTCGCCGCACTTTCGCGCGACGAGCGCGCCCGGCTTGCCGCCGACGTCGCCGAACGCGGCGTCGATTACGTCGGCCAGGAAGTCGTGAACCTGTCGACGACGCCGGTGCTCGAAGGCGGCAGGCTCGTGCCGCGGCCGTTCGTGCTGCGCGTCTATGCGGCGCGCACCCGCGACGGCTGGAAGATCATGCCGGGCGGCTTCTGCCGCATCTCGGGACGCCCCGACGCGCGCGCCATTTCGATGGGCGAAGGGGTGCGCTCTGCCGATGTCTGGGTGCTCTCCGAAGGCCCGGTCGAGCACGTCTCGCTGCTGCCGACCGGCGAATCGGTCCACATCCGCCGGCTGATGGGTCTATTGCCGAGCCGCGCCGCCGACAATCTCTTCTGGCTCGGCCGCTACCTCGAGCGCGCCGAGGCGACGCTGCGCCTCATCCGCTGCCTCGCCGGGCGGCTCATCGACACCGATACGCAGGCCAATGCGCGCTCGGCGATCGAGCGCATCGGGGCGCTGTTCGTCGCCTGGGGCGCGGCGCCCGCCAATGCGCTCGCCCAGGCCATGCGGATCGCCGCCACCGGCCTGCACAGCAGCCAGGAATTCGGCTCGGCGCTGGCCTTGGTGCGCGACGCGCATCGCGCCGCCTCGTTCATTCGCGAGCGCCTGTCGCCCGATACCTGGCGGCTCATCGACGACCTGCGCAGCCGGCTCGACCAGGATGAAGAGGCCGAACTCACCGAAGCGGAAGCCTTCGAGCGTGCCAACGCCGCGCTGCGCACCATCGCGGCCATCGCCGGGCTCGCCCAGGAGAACATGAATCGCGGCGCCGGCTGGCATTTCCTTGAAATGGGCCGGCGCATCGAACGCGCCATCAACACCTGCCGATTCGCGCGGCATTTCGCGCACGCCGACGCGCCGGCCGAAGAGCTCGACATATTGCTCGATCTCATCGACTCGCCGATCACCTACCGCTCGCGCTACATGATCGGCGTGGCGCTCGGCCCGGTGCGCGACATGGCGCTGCTCGATCCCTATAACCCGCGCTCCGTCGCCTTCCAGGTCGAGCGGCTCGACAAACACATCGCCGAACTGCCGGCGCTCGCCGACGACGGGATGCCGGAGACGCCGCGCCGGGTCATCGTCAAGCTCGCCGCCGAGATCGCCGCAACCACGGTGGACGGGCTCGACAACACGCGCGTGCTCGGCTTCGAACAGACGCTGCTCGGCCTCGCCGACGCCATCGCGGCGCGTTACTTTCTGCAAGGGCCGCATCTCGCCCGCGCCGACACCGCGAGCGGGCTCGCGTGATCTACGATATCCGTCACGTGACGACCTACGAATACGGCTCGCGCGTCACCTTCAGCCATTGCGCGCTGCGCCTTCTGCCGCGCGACGGGCCGGGACAGAAGGTGCTGGCCAGCAATCTTCACATCGATCCGGCGCCGAAGGACATCGACGAGCGCTCCTGCTTCTTCGGCAATCGCGTCACCTCGATGACCATCGAGACGCCGCATCGCCGCCTGACGGTCGAGGCTTCGTCCAGCGTCGAAGTCGAACGCGCCGCGCCGCCCGAGGCTTCGATGACTCCCGCCTGGGAAGAAGTGCGCGAAGCGGCGTATGAAAGCCAGTCGCTCGGTCGCCGATCGCCGGCGCATTTTCTTCACCCGAGCCGCTACGTGCCGCGTTTCCCGCCGGCCCGGGAATATGCGCGCGCGTTCTTCGCGCCGGGGCGGCCCGTGCTCGAAGCGGCCGTCGACCTGACGAAACGCATGCGCCGCGATTTCGCCTACGACCCGACCTCGACGGTGGTCTCGACGCCGCTCTCGCAGGCGTTCGAACAGCGCTCCGGCGTCTGCCAGGATTTCGCGCATATCATGATCGCGGGCTTGCGCGGCCTCGGCCTGCCCGCCGCCTATGTCTCCGGCTATATCCGCACCGTCCCGCTCGGCGGCGCGCCCGAGCTCGAAGGCGCCGACGCGATGCATGCCTGGGTCAAGCTCTGGTGCGGCGAGGAGGCCGGCTGGATCGGCCTCGATCCGACCAATGCCTTGCTCGTCGGCGACGACCACATCGTGCTCGCCGAAGGGCGCGACTACGCCGATATCTCCCCCGTCGCGGGCATCATCTCCGGCTCGGGCGAACAGGATATCGACGTGAAGGTGGACGTCGTGCCGCGGCGAGGCTAAGCCACGCCCGCATCCGACGGTCTTCTCAATTTGACCAACGTGCCGGAAGATGGATCGCGGCGCCTAGCGGATCTGCGCGCATCCGGCGCGCACAAAGGGTTTCGCCTCTTGTCGAAAAAGAACCGGCAACCGTTCGTCGATCCCGCTCTGCAGGCGCAATGGCAAAGCGCCTTGGCGCTGCTGCAGCAGGGCCGGCCCGCCGAGGCGGAGCGGATCTGCACAGAAATTCTGCAGCGCGCGCCGAAACATTTCGCCGCGCTCAATCTGCTCGGCATGATCGCTTGCCAGACCGGCTCTCCCGAAAAAGCCGTTCCGCTCTTTTCCAAAGCCGTCGCCGTCAATCCCGACAGCCCGCAGGCGCAGTATAATCGCGGCATCGCGCTGCAGGCGCTCGCGCGATTCCAGGATGCGCTCGTCAGCTACAACAAGGCGATTGCGCTGCGGGCCGACTACGCCGAGGCATATTCCAATCGCGGCATCGTGCTGCACGCGCTCGGCCGTTTGCAGGACGCGCTGTTAAGTTGCGACAAGGCCATCGCGCTGAGGCCCGATTTCGCGCAGGCGCAGTATAATCGCGGCAACGTGCTGAACGCGCTCGGGCGTTTCGAGGAGGCGCTGGCAGGCTACGACAAGGCGGTTGCGCTCGCCGGCGCCGGCGCGGGGCGCGATCCGGGTTTTGCCGAAGTCCATTTCCATCGCGGCAATGCGCTCAACGCGTTGAAGCGCCCCGACGACGCGCTCGCCAGTTACGATCGCGCCATCGCGCTGAAACAGGACTACGCCGCCGCCTATTCGAACCGCGGCTTGGCGCTTGCCGCGCTGCGGCGGCTCGATGAGGCGCTCGCAAGCTTCGACCAGGCGATCGCGCTGAAGCCCGACGATGCCGAGGCGCATTTCAATCGCGGCATCGTTCTCAAAGAACTCGGGCGCCTCGAAGAGGCGCTGGCCGCCATCAAACAGGCAGGCGCGCTGGAGCCCGATCTCGACGACGGAACCGCGTTCCATGTGCAAATGAATCTCTGCGATTGGGCGGATCTGCCGGCCGGCTTCGCTGCGCTGGAACGGAAAATATCGGCCGGCGCGAGCCTGGGCCCGTTCGCGCTTCTGGCGTTTTCCGACGCACCGGCCTTGCAGCGCAAGGCGGCGCAGAATTATGCCGAGGCGACCTACCCGAAAGACGATCGGCT
>JASHSW010000115.1 GCA_030038595.1 Methylovirgula sp. | reverse complement strand
GACGTCAAATTGAAGGTGATCCTCTCCGACGACGAGCTCGATCTCGCCATGCGCGAAGCGGACGTGGCCCTGCGGCTGCGCGAACCCATGCAGCCTGATCTGATCCGCCGCCGCCTGTTCACGGTCCACTATCACCTTTACGCCTCCGTCGATTATCTGAAACGGCACGGCCATCCCCAGACGCTAGAGGATTTGGACCGCCATCGGCTGTTGAGCTACACGGCGCCCGGATTCCTCGACGACCTCAACGCGCTTCTCTATCTCGGTCGCGACGCCAAGAATCCTCGCGAACCTGTGATGTCGGTCAACAACATCACGGCACTGTGGCGGGCCACCGAAAACGGCGTCGGTATCGCTATTTTGCCCGAATATTTGGACAAACCGAGCCTTGTACAACTCCTGCCGCAAGCGCCGATGCCGGAATTGGAGTGCTATCTCGTCTATGCCGAGGAGATGAAAAGCGTCGCGCGGGTGCGGGTCTTTAGAGATTTTCTTGTCGCCAATGCGCAGCGCTGGCGCTATTAGGGCGGAGATGGCGTTTCGCCGCGGTGGTGAATGAAACGAATTCTCCTGATTTTCTTGGCCGCCGCGGCGGTGATCGCAGGCGGCGTTGCCGTCTTTGCCGAACCGTTTTCGGTTCTCGGCTATCATGGCGGTCCCGACCGAAGCGGGCATTTCATTGTTCCTAATTTGAGCTGGAACCGGGCCCGGTCGCTGCATTTCGATCCGGCCTTCCATGCCGAGCTTTCCGGGCAGCTCTATGCGCAGCCGCTCTATTGGCGCCCGGCGGATTCGCGCCCCGCGCTCATCATCGCAGTAACCGAAAACAATGTCGTGCATGGGCTCGATGCGCGCACCGGCCGCGAGGTTTGGAAACGGCAACTCGGCACGCCCGTAAAGCGCGAAGCGCTGCCTTGCGGCGACATCGCCCCGCTTGGCGTCACCGGCACGCCGGTCATCGATGCGGCGCGCGAAACCTTGTACCTCGACGCGGCGGTCAGCCTTCCCTCCGGGCCAAGTCACCTCATTTTCGCGCTCTCCTTGAAGGACGGAGCCATTCTGCCGGGCTGGCCTGTCGATATCCAGGGTGCGCTTGCCGGCCAAGATCCTCCCTTCATCGCGACTGGGCAAAATCAGCGCGGCGCGTTGCTGATCGTCAACGACACGGTCTACGTTCCGTTCGGCAGTTTTTTCGATTGCCGCCCCTACCACGGAACGGTCATTGGCGTTTCGCTGCGCGATCCGCACAAGGTCACGCGCTGGTCGACGCGCGCCGCGGGCGGCGGCGTTTGGGCGCCGGGCGGCGTCGCCTCCGACGGAATCTCGCTGTTTATCGCCACCGGCAACACGTTCGATACGACGGATTGGGCGGACGGCGAGGCGATTATTCGTCTGCCGCCGGATCTGCAGGAGCCGACCGATCCGGGCGACTATTTTACGCCCGCCGACTGGCATGATCTGGACGCCCAGGATTCGGATCTCGGCGGTATCGCGCCGCTGTTGATCGATCTTCCCGACGGCGACAGTCTGCGTCACGTCGTTCTGGCGATCGGCAAAAATGGGAAGGCCTATCTCCTCGACCGCGAGCACCTCGGCGGAATCGGCGGAGAGCTTGCCGTGGCGCAAGTCTCCACGCATGGCGCCTACGCAGGCGCGGCGGTCTATCCGATTGCCGATTCGATCTATGTGGCGTTTCCGACCGAAGGGATCGGCTGCCGGCAGGACGAAACGCAGCGCGGCCTTATCGTCTTGTCGATTCACGCCGGCAACCCGCCGAAACTCGCCACCGCCTGGTGCGCGCAAATGAAAGGTTTCGGCGCGCCGATCGTGACGACCACCGATGGCCACTCCAATCCGATCGTCTGGGCGGTCGGAGCGCAAGGCGACGGTCTTCTTCATGCCTTCAAGGGCGACACCGGCGAGGTCCTATTTAGCGGACCGGCGCAAGGGCTGGCCGGCTTGCACCGTCTGCAGACGCTGATTGCGACGCAGGACCGTCTCTACGTGGGCGCCGACGGAACGATTTATGCCTTCGAATTCTAGCGGAGTTCCTTGGGCCCGAGGCGGCCGATGGGGAAAGATTCTTGCTGGGGGATCATTCGGGGTGGACAAGCTAAAGGCTTCGGCGCCAATCACCATGGTGCCGCGATGAACCGTCTGCCGGCACTTTTCGCAGCCGCGGCGATCGCCTGGGGTCTTTCGGCGCACGCCGATCCTTCCGTTCTGACCTACCACGGCGAAGCGGCGCGCAGCGGCCATTTTGTCGTTGCCGGCCTCACCTGGGATCGGGCCCGATCGATTCATCTCGATCCAAACTTTCATGCCGAGCTCTCCGGACGGCTCTATGCGCAGCCGCTCTATTGGCAACCGCCAGGTTCGGGCCCGGGGCTTCTGATCGCTGTGACCCAAACCAATGTCGTTTACGCGCTCGATGCGCACACGGGCCATGTTGTCTGGCAGCGCCAACTGGGGACGCCCGTCCCGCTTTCCTCGGTGCCTTGCGGCAATATCCTTCCGCCGTTCGGGATCACCGGCACGCCGGCGATCGATCCGGCGAGCGGAACTCTTTTCGTCGATGCCGCCGTGAGCCAGTCCTCCGGACTAAGCCATCTCGTCTTCGCCTTGGCCTTGAAGGACGGGACGGTCCTGCCCAACTGGCCGGTCGATGTAGAGGGGGAACTCGCCGGCAAAGACCCGCCCTTCGTTGCAAGCCTCCAAAACCAACGCGGCGCGCTGTTGGTCGCCGGCGGGACGCTTTACATACCGTACGGCAGTTTTTTTGATTGTCGCCCCTACCACGGAACGGTGGTGGGAATTCCTCTCTCCGATCCGCATAAAGTCATACGCTGGGCGACGCGCGCGATGGGCGGCGGCGTTTGGGCGCCGGGCGGCGTCGCCTCGGACGGCACCGCGCTTTTCCTGGCGACCGGTAACACGTTCGGTGCCACGGACTGGGCCGATGGCGAGGCGGTCATTCGGCTTTCCTTCGATCTCCAAGGTCCTCCCGAGCAAGGCGACTTCTTCACGCCGGCCGACTGGCGCGATCTCGACGCCCAAGATTCGGATCTTGGCGGAATCGCGCCGCTGCTGATCGACTTACCCGACGGAAATCATCGACGGCCGTTGGTCCTGGCGGTCGGCAAGAATGGAAAGGCCTACCTTCTCGATCGCACCAAGCTCGGCGGCGTCGGCGGCGAGCTTGCGGCCGCGCAGGTTTCGGCGAACGGCGTTTTTGCCGCCGCCGCCGTATACCCGGTGGGCGATTCCGTCTATGTCGCATTTCCGGGAACGGGCACGTCTTGTCCAAAGGGCAACAGCGGTCTGGTCGTGCTGGCCGTCCGCGGCGGCAAGCCGCCGGCGCTCTCTACCGCGTGGTGCGCGCCGGTCCAAGGCTGGGGCGCGCCGATCGTGACGACCACCGATGGTCACTCCGATCCAATCGTCTGGGACCTCGGCGCCGAGGGCGATAATCAGCTCCATGCTTTCCGAGGCGATAACGGCGAAGCCCTGTTTACCGGGCCGAACCTCAAAGGCTTGCGGCATTTCCAGACGCTGATCGCGACGCACGACCATCTCTATCTCGGCGCCGACGGAACGATCTACGCCTTTGCCTTTTGAGAGGCCAGCGCGGCCGCGCTGCGGGGCGAAAACGGCGAAGGTTTCGCCTTTGACGCGCCGGTTGATCTCCCAGCAATTTTTCCTCGCAGCGGCGTGTCCGCCTCTTGCAGCAGTGCGCCGCACACACCAGATTCTGTGTACGGCTGCGAGACGTCGATTCGCGGCCGCCGCCGTTTCATGCGCGGCGATTTTTTGAGATCCGAGTTGACAGTCTAATCGGGCTGGACTTATAAACGACCCCCGCTGGCGACGCCGCTTTAGGCGGCAGACGCGAACGTTTCTCTTGAGTTTCTCGGGCCAAAAGCCACCCGACTGAAAGGCCGGGAGAGGAAGTTTCGCCGTTTGAACGTCCGCCGGACTTCGCTGTTTGACAATTGAATCGGAAGAAAGAGAAACGTGGACGGCGAAGTCCTTGCGCGGCGCGCATCTGCGCGCCGGAGAAGACTTTGGCGGTCACGTTATCAAGTTCATCGCGTTTGCGGCCGCAAGGCCGGCAAACAAAGATGTGCTTGGGACTCGTCAAATGACGCATCGGTTGCCGATGCGATTGTCAGACAAGTGACCAGCCAGCTTCAATTCTCATCCAACTTGAGAGTTTGATCCTGGCTCAGAACGAACGCTGGCGGCAGGCCTAACACATGCAAGTCGAACGCCGTAGCAATACGGAGTGGCAGACGGGTGAGTAACGCGTGGGAACATGCCCTTCGGTTCGGAATAACTCAGGGAAACTTGAGCTAATACCGG
>JASHSW010000014.1 GCA_030038595.1 Methylovirgula sp. | reverse complement strand
AACGACATTACCGGCGGCGCCACGCCCGCCTCGTTCGAGCCGGCGATCGATTACATCGTCACCAAGATCCCGCGTTTCGCCTTCGAGAAATTTCCCGGCGCCGAGCCGATCCTCACCACCGCGATGAAGTCGGTCGGCGAGGCGATGGCGATCGGGCGGACTTTCGCCGAAAGTCTCCAGAAGGCGTTGCGCTCGCTCGAAACCGGCATTTCCGGGCTCGACGAGATCGAGATCGAAGGCATCGAACTCGACAACGACCGCAAAGTGCTGCGCGCCGCGCTCGGCCGCCCGACGCCCGACCGGCTACTCGTCGTCGCCCAAGCGCTGCGCTACGGCCTGACGAGCGAGGAAATCCACGACGCCTGCGGCATCGATCCCTGGTTCATCGCGCGCCTCAAGGAGATCGTCGACCTCGAAGCCAAGGTGCGTGCTGTCGGTCTGCCAAAAGATGCGGCGAATTTGCGGATGCTGAAGGCGGCGGGCTTTTCCGACACGCGCCTCGCGACGCTTGTCGGCGGCGAGGAAGCCGAGGTGCGCGAGTTGCGCCATCTGCTCGGGGTGCATCCGGTTTACAAACGGATCGATACCTGCGCGGCCGAGTTCGCCTCGCCGACCGCCTATATGTATTCGACCTACGAGGCGCCGTTTGCGGGTGCGCCGGTTAGCGAAGCGAAGCCTTCAGAACGCGACAAGATCGTCATTCTCGGCGGCGGCCCAAACCGCATCGGGCAAGGCATCGAGTTCGACTACTGCTGCTGCCACGCGAGCTTTGCCCTGCATGCGGCCGGCTTTGAGACGATCATGGTCAACTGCAACCCGGAGACCGTGTCCACCGATTACGATACCTCCGACCGGCTCTATTTCGAGCCGCTAACCAGCGAAGACGTGCTCGAAATTCTCGCCACCGAACGGCGCGCCGGCCGGCTTTGCGGCACGATCGTGCAGTTCGGCGGCCAGACGCCGCTGAAACTCGCCCATTCCTTGGAAGAGGCAAACATCGCCACTCTCGGCACCAGCGTCGATTCGATCGACCTCGCCGAGGACCGCGACCGCTTCAAGCGCCTGCTCGACAAGCTCGGGCTGAAACAGCCGCGCAACGGCATCGCTTACTCGGTCGAACAATCGCGGCTTGTCGCCGCCGAACTCGGCCTGCCGCTCGTGGTGCGGCCCTCCTACGTGCTGGGCGGGCGCGCCATGGCCATCCTCCACGACCAGGCAAGCTTCGACGAATATCTGCTCGGCACGCTCCCCGGCCTGGTGCCGTCCGACATCAGGGCGCGCTATCCGAACGACAAGACCGGGCAGATCAACACCGTGCTCGGCAAAAACCCGTTGCTCTTCGACCGCTATCTCTCCGACGCGGTGGAGATCGACGTCGATGCGCTCTGCGACGGCCGCGACGCCTTCATCTGCGGCATCATGGAACATATCGAAGAAGCCGGCATCCATTCCGGCGACAGCGCCTGCTCCCTGCCGCCACGCTCGCTTACCCAAGACATGATCGCGCGGCTCGCGGACGAGACGGTGAAGCTCGCGTTGGCGCTTAACGTGGGCGGACTGATGAACGTCCAATACGCATTGAAGGACGACGAGATCTATGTGCTCGAAGTCAATCCGCGCGCCTCGCGTACCGTTCCCTTCGTCGCCAAGGTGATCGGCGTGCCGATCGCCAAGATCGCGGCGCGGGTGATGGCCGGCGAGCCGCTGGCGCGGTTCGCCTTGAAGCCGATGCGCCCCGACCATGTCGGCGTGAAAGAGGCGGTGTTTCCCTTCGCGCGCTTCCCCGGCGTCGACACGGTGCTCGGCCCGGAGATGCGCTCGACCGGCGAAGTGATGGGACTCGACCGTTCCTTCGAGATCGCCTTCGCCAAGAGCCAGCTCGGCGGCGGCACCAACGTGCCGACCGGCGGCACGCTCTTCGTCTCGGTGCGCGACGTCGATAAGCCGCGCATCATCGGCTGCGTGAAACTCCTGCTGGGGCTCGGATTCCAGATCTGCGCGACGGGCGGCACGGCGCGCTACCTCGAAACCCACGCCATCCCGGCACAGAAGATCAACAAGGTCTCGGAAGGCCGTCCGCATGTCGTCGATGCGATCAAGAACGGCCGGATCCAGCTCGTCTTCAATACCACCGAGGGAGCGCAGGCCTTGGCCGATTCCCGCTCGTTGCGGCGCGCCGCCCTCTTGCATAAGGTCCCCTATTATACCACTGTAGCAGGCGCGATCGCAGCCTCGCAGGGTATCGCGGCCTATGTGGCGGGTGACCTCGAAGTGCGGGCGCTCCAGGATTATTTTGCGGTAGTTTGATCCTGGCCTGGCTGGAGCCGCCGCTCCTTGTGCGGGAGCGGGGCGCTTCGAATGCCGGATCAAAGGCAGCGATTGCCGTTCCTTTCGGGAGGGCGATCAACCACATCGATTTAAATCCCTCACGCTCTGCCGGATTATGGTAAAATGGGGGATTGGGGAACGATTCCAAAGCAATGAGGAAATCCCTCGTGGCTTCGTGCCGGCGTTCTAGGGAAATCCCGGGAGAGCGGCAATTTTACCTGGTCGTTACGATGGCGAAAGTGAGCTGAAAGAGATCGAGAATGGACAAGATTCCGATGACGGCGCAGGGACATTTCGTCCTCGAAGAGGAATTGAAGCGCCTTCAGCAGATCGAGCGGCCCCGGATCATCCAGGCGATCGCCGAAGCCCGCACGCACGGAGATCTGGCGGAGAACGCCGAATATTTTGCGGCCAAAGAGGCACAATCCCTAAACGAAGGGCGGATCGCCGAACTCGAGGACAAACTCTCGCGCGCCGAGGTCATCGACGTCTCGAAGCTTTCCGGCACCACGGTGATGTTCGGTGCGACCGTTACGCTCGCCGACGAGGATACCGGCGAAAAGAAGGTCTACCAGATTGTCGGCGAAGCCGAGGCCGACGTGAAAGCCGGCCGCGTCTCGATCAGCTCGCCGACGGCGCGCGCCCTCATCGGCAAAAAAGTCGGCGATACCGTCGAGGTCAATACGCCGGGCGGCGGCAAGAGCTATGAAGTTCTGAAGATCAGCTTTCGCTAACTGGAAGCGCACGCGCGCCGCGGGGCGTGCGGAGTTTCTCCGAGGCGCGCGCGAGCCGATCTTCCGCGCTGCCGAATGGAGTGCGCCGGGAAAGCTTCGTCATGCGGCACAATCCTCCAAAGAGCCGGTCGCATTGCGCAGCCCCCTCCTCAGCGGGATCGTTTCGTTTCGAAGAGCACCGCAACCCGGCTGTGCGCACGCCAATTGCAGGGCTAGGATAAACCCGAGTTCATGGTAGTGTCGGCTCCGCATCGCCATACCCCGGGGGAGAGGTTCCGTGCGCTCACGCGTCATCCATCTAATCAATCCCAAAACCGACTCGCTGACGACCCGTCCGATCTACCTGAACCGAGCGCTATACTCTCCGCTGGCGGGACTGCTCGCCGTCGCCGCATGCGTTCCGCGCGATCAGTACGAAGTGATTCTCACCGACGAAAACATCGAGCCGGTCGATTTCGACATAAAGGCGGACCTCGTCGGGATCTCCGCGATGACCAGTTACGTCAATCGCGGCTACGAGATCGCCGATCGATTCCGCGCCAAAGGCATACCGGTGGCAATGGGCGGCGTGCATCCGAGCTTCATGCCGCAGGAAGCGCTGCAGCACTGCGACGCCGTTGTCATCGGCGAAGTCGAGCTTGTGATCGGCAAGCTGCTCGACGATCTCAAACAGGGCGCGATGCGCGGCACCTATCGAGCCGACAAATTGCATCCGATGGTCGGAATGCCGATGCCGCGCTACGACCTCCTGAAAAAGCACCGCTACGTCAACAAGACCTTCGTGCAGACGTCGCGCGGCTGCCACCAGGGTTGCACGTTCTGCGCCGAGCCGCTGATGAACGGCCTAAAATTCCGCTATAGGCCGGTCGACGAGGTGATCCACGAAATGGAGAATTGCGGTTCGCGCGTCGTCTCGATCAACGACGCCGACTTTTTCGGCACGCCGGACCGGCCCAAGGAAGTGATGCGCGCGCTGAAGGGTCGCGGCATCCAGTGGCAGGCCGGCGTCACCTCCAAGCTCGCGCAGGACGACGCGATGCTGGAGCTTGCCGCGGAAAGCGGCTGTACGATGCTGAGCATCGGCTTCGAGTCGATCTCGCGCTCGACGCTGACCAGCGTGCACAAACACGTCAATCGGCCCGACACTTTCGCCGCCCTTGTGGAGAAGGTACACTCCTACGGCATCATGGTGTTCGGCCTGTTCATGTTCGGCTTCGACGGC
>JASHSW010000114.1 GCA_030038595.1 Methylovirgula sp. | reverse complement strand
ATCGAGCCACCCTGCGAGCGTCGCGTTCATGTAGGAGACGGCGCCCGAGGCATCGCACGAGAAAAATCCGGCCGGCGCGTGATCGAGGAAGTCGATGGCGTGCTGCAATTCCTGAAAGACGTTTTCGTGCCGTTCGCGCTCGCGCGTGACATCGGCCACCGACCAGAGCGTCGTGCGTTTGCCGCCGCGATAGTTGAGGGGGCGGACCCGGATGCGGTACCAGCCGACCTCGCCGTCGCCGCTGAGCGGCGGGGTCAGTCGCAATTCCTCGGAATTGCGCTTTCCTTCGCGCGCCGCTTCGGCGAGCCGGTAGACCGCTTCCGAGACGTCTGCGGGGCCGCAGAAGAGACGTTCGACGGTCTTCAGCTGGCTCGCGTCGGCGGCGCCGGCAAGGCGCGCATAGGTTTCGTTGGCATAGAGAATCTTGCCGTCGCCGTCGCTGACGAGGAGACCTTCGGGTCCGCTGTCACAGACAAGTTTGGTGAGATCGTTACGCAGCGCCCGCCCGGAGAACTGCAGGAATCCCACGGCGTATCCGAAAAGTCCGAAAATCCCGATGACCGCGAGTAGCGTCAAAAGGCCGATGATGAGCGTGCCCGCGGTTTCCTTCGGCAGAACCGAGAAAGCCGCGACCGGCGCCACAAGGCACGCGGCGAAAAGCAAAACCAACCCGGGGCTTCCCGTACGCTCGGTGCGATCGAAGGCAAGCGGCTGGTCGGTCATCAGGCCCACTTCTGTCGCGAGCCGCGCCGAACGGTACACGTCCGACGCGTCAAGCTCTTTGCTAAGATGATGCGTAAAACCGTTCTAAGATCATTGAGTTCTGGCACCGGCCCCTCGCGTCGAGGCGCGGGTTTCCAGCTTTGCCCCGACAGCGCCGCAGCCCGCTTTCGATTCGCCAGAATGGGGCGCTCGTTCCCGCATTGCAATCCAGATATTCTTTGCCCCCGCGGCGGGGCCCGCGAATGCATTACTTGCGCCGCTGCCCGGGCTGCCGCCGAGCGATCAAGCGCGCCCATAGGACTGCCCCTAGGAGGTCCGGTTTTTTAACTATTTCTTAACCCTGACCGGTACCCCGCCGAAAGCCGTGCTAGGATAGCGGTGGGCCGAACCGGAAGCTGGTTTGCCATGTCCAAATGCGATAGATCAAAACGTAATGATCGCACCGGGTGCGGTCCGCGAGAGCGTGTCTTCGGGTAAGTAAGCGAGCGTTCCATGTCGGCGTTGAGCAGCCTTGGAGAAAAACCCTTCATTATTGCTGGCGTGGCGATTTGTTTCTTCGTCGCCGCAGTGCTCATCTTGCTGATTTTCCGGCTTGCCTTCGGACGCCGGCTGCGGATGGCCGGCGGCAGAGGAAGGCAGTTCCGGTTGGGCATCGTGGATGCCTTCGATCTCGATCGGCAGCGCCAGCTCGTCATCGTCCGTCGCGACAACACCGAACATCTCATCATGATCGGCGGACCCAACGACATCCTGATCGAGTCGCAGATCGTCCGCGCCGAGGCACGCGATTCGCGTGAGGCGCGCGGCCGCGAAAAAGAGCCGCGCGACAAGGACGCCAAGGAAATCCGCGACAAAGAAGGCAAGGAACCGCCGCCGAAGCCGACGGAGCCGAAACTGCCGCCCGCCACTCCTTTGCCGCCCGTCAGCCCGCTGCCGCCGGCCAGCCCGGTGATTCCGGAGCCGCTGCCGCCGGCCGCCCAGGAAATCGCTGCGGCCGTACGGCTACAGCCGGTGAGCCGCGCCCCCGTACCGCCGGGCGCCGCGCCGACGCGCCGCGGGGCGCCGCGCCCGGACATCAAACCGATTTCCGAGCCGCCGGCCCGGGTCGAGCCGGAACTCCCTACCGCGGCCGCTACGCCGCCGCTGAAACCCGCCGCGGCACCAACAAGCGCGCCGGGCTTTTTGCGCTGGCCAGCACGCTCTGCCGCGCCGTTCAAGCCTTCCACGGACGTTATTCCGCCGCCTCCCGTCCCCGAAAGCGCGCCCAACGAGCCGCCGCCGGTACCAGATCCGATGGAATCGCTGGAAGAGGAAATGGCCAAGCTGCTTGGCCGCGGTCCGAACAAGCCCTGAAGCTTCGCTAGGCCGGCCGCATGGCTACTTGCTGCTGGCGGGAGCCGCCGTACTGACAGAAGCAGCCGCCGCAGCCGGAGCGCTCGCATCCTGGGTCGTGTCGGAATCCGTATCGACGGCAACCGGCGAGCGATAGCCGGGCGGCGGCTGGGTGAGATACTCGCGCGGCGGCTCGACACCAACCCGCAGAGTCCGCACTTCTGTCGTGTCGTCGTGCGCGCTGAACGGATTCCAGGTGGAGATATCGGTAATATCGAATTTCGGCATGCTCAGCGCCTGCGGACCGCCGCTGAAAATCGAAGTTCCCGCCCCGCTCAAACCGGCGCTCCGCGAGCCGATCCAATCGAGATTCTTGGCATCTTTGCTGGCCGCCGGCTTCTGCGCCTGGGAACCGGACTGATCCGCCGCATCCGCGCTATCCTCGTTATCGGTCGCGTCAGTGACGGGAGTTGGCGGCGCGGGCCGGCGGGAATCCGCCTCGGCCGCGTGGCGCGCCGCAGCGTCCGGATCATTCGGCCAATCGCCAGGTTTTGGCATCGCCGTCTGGGGCGGCGGGAGATCCATCTTCGGCGGCACGACGAGCGCAGGCCGCGCCGTATAATCAATGCCCTGGTCGACCGATTTGTGGGGCCCCCAGCCGATAAATCCGAGCACGGAATTCCACCAATCGTCCGCCCGGGCGGACTGGGGCAGTGCCAGAGCAAGCCACGCCGCACTCGCGGTCAGCGCAACTCTACGGACCCGGCGTTTTTCCAAATCGGGATCTCCCCTTAGGCACAGCCCCATCATGCCATAGTTCACGGCAATTTGTAGGCATCCTCGTCAGGCGTTTTTCGCGGGCCTTAAAAACGGTTCGAACAGAAGCAGCGCGACGCCGGCGCAAATCCCCACATCGGCGAGGTTGAACACATACCAGGAAAATCTGCCGACGTGAAAATGATAGAAGTCGGCGACATAGCCGTAGACGAGGCGGTCGCAGGCGTTGCCGAGTGCCCCCCCCATAATGAGCCCGAGGCCGAGCCCGGTCGCCCGCGTGCCGGCGTGCCAGAGCCAAGCCGAGAGCAACGCCGTCGCCACGATCGCCAGAGCAAAAAGGGACCAGCGGCCAACGGCGCCGTGTGCGCTGAGAAGCGAATAGGAAATGCCTGAGTTCTTGGCGAGAACCAGGTCCAGGAACGGCGTCAGCCGCACCGGTTGGCGCGCGCCAATATGATAGCCGTAAATGAGCCAAAGCTTGTTGGCCTGATCCAAGGCGAAGACGGCGAGCGCCGCGAACGCTCCGAAGGCGCGCGGCGGCGCGGCGCGTTTCGATCCGGGCATCGGCGCATCTCTCAAGGCCAAAGCCCCAGCGCCTTCCATTCGCGCAGCGCTTCCGCGTCGCGCGGCGTCACGTCGGGAAATTCCGGATCGGTTCCGACGAGCGGCGAGATTTTCCACGAGCGGGCGCATTTGCGGCCTCGCGCCGGTGCCGGCACCACCGAGACGCCGGGCGCATCCGCGAGGCGAAAGGCATCCGCCGGCCCCTCGCCTGCTTGGATCGCCATGTCGGAAGTGATGCACACTTCCGCGAAGTCGATGCCGTCCAGCGCGCGCCGCAGATCGGGATCGGCGACGAAGACGATTGGCGCGGCTTCGAGCGACGAGCCGATGCGCTTTTTGGCGCGTTCGATTTCGAGCGCCCCCGTGACCACGGAACGGATGCGGCGGATTTGCTCCCATTTTGCGGCGAGCGCGTCGTCGCGCCAAGCAGCCGGAATGTCGGGAAATGTTTCGAGATGGATGGAGCTTGCCTCAGGATAACGCGACAGCCAGGCCTCCTCGCAAGTGAAGACGAGGATCGGCGCAAGCCACAATGTGACGGCGCGAAAGATCCGCTCAACGGTTTCGAGAGCGGCGCGGCGGCGTCGACTCGACGGCGGATCGCAATAGAGCGCATCCTTGCGGATGTCGAAGTAGAAGGCGGAGAGATCCGTGTTCAAGAACGCAGAAAGACGCGCCACTACGCGCTTATAGTCGAAGGTCTGATAGGCGCCGCGGATCTCGACGTCGAGCTCGGCGAGGCGATGCAGCATCAGCCGCTCGAGTTCGGGCCGCTCCCGGCTCTCCCCGTTTACGGGGAAAGAGGGAATGCTGTCGTAATGCGCCAGCGAGCCGAGCATCCAGCGAATGGTGTTGCGCAATTTGCGATAGGTTTCACCGAAGGTTTTGAGAATCTCGGGGCCGATGCGCAAATCGTCGGAATAATCCGAGGCTGCGACCCAGAAGCGCAGGATGTCGGCGCCGGCATCGGCGATCACGCTTTGCGGCGCCACGACGTTGCCGAGCGACTTGGCCATTTTCTGGCCCTTCTCGTCGAGAACGAACCCGTGCGTCAGTACCGCGTCGAAGGGCGCGCGCCCGCGCGTGCCGCAACTCTCGAGCAGCGAGGATTGAAACCAGCCGCGATGCTGATCCGAGCCTTCGAGATACATGATCTCGTCGCGGCCGCCGTCGCGAATGCGTTCGATGCCGGCGAGTCCGGGAAAATGCGCCGGGTCTTCGAGCGTGAACGCGTGCGTCGAGCCGGAATCGAACCAGACATCGAGTACGTCGTCGATCTTCTCGTAATCGGCGGGCGTATAGTCGGGCGGAAGGAAGCGCGCCGCGGCACCCGGCTTGAACCAGGCGTCGGCGCCCTCTTTCTCGAATGCTTCGGCAATGCGCGCGTTCACGCGCGGATCGACGAGGATTTCGCTTGTTTCCTTGCGAACGAAAATGGCGATCGGCACGCCCCAGGCGCGCTGGCGCGAAACGACCCAATCGGGCCGATTGCCGACCATGCCCAAAATGCGGTTCTCGCCGGCGGGCGGATACCATTGCGTCACCGCGATTTCGGCGAGCGCAATCTGGCGCAGAGTTGTCTCCCTCTCCCCGCGTGCGGGGAGAGGGCTGGGGTGAGGGGCTGGGGCATGTAGCGCATGTGGCAAATCACCCGGCCCCTCACCCTGACCCTCTCCCCGTGAACGGGGAGAGGGGAGGCGCTGGATCGCCTTATCCATGGCGATGAACCATTGCGGCGTGTTGCGGAAGATCAGCGGTTTCTTCGAACGCCAGGAATGCGGATAGGGATGTTTCAGCCGGCCGCGCGCGACGAGATTGCCGGATCGGATCAGCGCCTGAATCACCGCCTCGTTGGCATCGCCCTTGTTGCCCTTGTCGTCGATGACGCGCTTGCCCTCGAACCCCGGCGCTTCCTTGGTGAAGAAACCGTCGGCATCGACGGTGTAGGGGATGCGGGTGTCGATACCGCAGGCATCTTCCAATTCCCTTGCGGCGCTAATCCAAGTATCAAAGTCATCGCGACCGTGGCTAGGCGCTGTATGAACGAAACCTGTGCCCGTATCGTCTGTTACGTAATCCGCCTCAAGTAAGGGCACCGCGAATTTGTAATTTCGATCTCCCGCCAATGGATGGTCACAAAATAGCGAATAAAGCGCATCAGCTCCAATGTCTCGAACCAGTTCGTATTCGCTAACCCTCGCAGCCTTAAAGACACTTTCAGCCAAGCTTTTCGCGAGAACATATTTGGCGCCGGGTTTGACCCAGTTTTGATACGGCGTTCCCCTCACGAGATAAAGGCCATATTTGATTTTGGAAGAGAACGCGATCGCTCGATTTGCAGGAATGGTCCACGGGGTCGTTGTCCAAATCACAACAGCCGAGTCGTCAAGACCAAGCCGTGCAAGCTCCTGTTCGTTGACAACGTTTGAGACTGCATCCCCAGCAACTGTTCCGATAAGGGCAGCTTTTCGATCTAAGATGCTATCACCCAATCCTCGAATGGTGGTGGATCTTACTGGAAACGCCACATAGATCGCGTCGCTAACAACATCCTCGTATTCGACCTCCGCCTCCGCCAGCGCGGTCTTCTCGACGACGCTCCAGAGCACCGGCTTCGAGCCGCGGTAGAGTAATCCCTCGGCGGCGAATTTCATGATCTCGCGGGCGATCGCCGCCTCGGCGAAATAGCTCATCGTCTCGTAAGGATGATCCCAGTCGCCGACGACGCCGAGCCGCTTGAATTCCTCGCG
>JASHSW010000113.1 GCA_030038595.1 Methylovirgula sp. | reverse complement strand
CGAGGGCAACGGACCGGTCAATGCGCTCGACCTCGCGCTGCGCAAGGACCTCGGCAAATACCAGCCGTTGATCGAGGATCTCGAACTCGTCGATTATCGCGTCCGCGTCTTTCAGGGCGGGACCGACGCGGTGACGCGCGTGCTGGTCGAATTCCGCGACGGCGGCGGCGAACATTGGTCGACGGTCAGCGTCTCGGCCAACATCATCGACGCGTCGTTCCAGGCGCTTACCGACGCCATCATCTATAAGCTGCTGAAGGCCGGCGCCAAGTAGGGATTAAGAGTAAGACGCCCGCCGGGGGAGGAACACCGGCGGGCGTCTTGAAGCGCGAGAGGCGGGGACGGCCTCTTCACGACGGAAGCTCGGTTGCCCGCGCCAACGAGGGCATAGACGCAAGGCGAGCCGGCAGGTTGTATCTCAGTAGCGGGCCCTGCGCCGCCCAGCCAGCCATGAAAACGCACCGCTTCCATGCATTCCACGCATGGGTAGCCGGATAAACGGCGGGACAAGCCATGAGCAATTACGGATTCTAAGCGATTTTCTGTGCGATAAATAGAGCATGCCTATATACCGATGCAATATTTGCATCGGTACTGCGCACCGACATGTCCCTCCCCCGGCGCACCGGCAATCAGTTCAGGATCGTTGCCGCGGAGGTCGCTGAAATCGTCGCGCTAGGCAGATGCAACAGCGGCACGATGGGCTTCCAGGTGTAGCTCGCGGTAATCGTCACTTTGCTGCCCGGGCTGTTATTGGGTGAAAAGCTTGCGTTGGCGGTGATCGACGACGAATTGATGAGCATGAGTTTGGCGCCGACCATTTGTTCGAGTGTCGCCGCACTCGCCGGCGAACTGCTGCTCGAGCCGTGTACGATCGCGTAGCGCCCGGCGGAATGGACCGCGGAGAT
The DNA here is from genome assembly GCA_030038595.1 of Methylovirgula sp. Lineage (GTDB taxonomy): Bacteria > Pseudomonadota > Alphaproteobacteria > Rhizobiales > Beijerinckiaceae > Methylovirgula. The sequence goes on along the minus strand of JASHSW010000113.1, from coordinate 2,583 downwards.
GAGATCTTGCTGGTCCGCGACGTAGAGTCCGACCTCCAAGACCCCGAATAGCAGCGTCAGGTAGAAAGTCGATACGAGAGCGAACTCGACGGCCGCCGCCCCGCCGCTCTCTCGAATCAACTTGCCTAGAGCCATGGCCCCGCTCCCGTTCAGCCGGTACGCACCAGTCCGGTGGAACTTACGGTCACGGACGAAGGAAGATAACGTACGACAAACGGCACGCTAACCGTCTTGCTCACGGTGATGCTCATGAACTGCTCGAGATCCCCGCTACAGCTGCCGGTGCACGACACGCTGGTCGGGTTCGTGGGGCTGCTCGTGCCGGTCTGAACGCAGTAGCAAGCCGTGCTCGTCGAGACGCTGATCGAGCTGCCGTAGGCCGACTGCGCGGCGGCGGTGATTCCGGAACTGTTGCTGGCGTTTCCCGCGGCCACGTAAGTAATTGCGTCCTGAAGCGCCTCCTGCACTTGCGCCTGGCCGACTCCAATTCGCGCCACATCCCAGAGGCCGAGCAGCATAGGTACGAGTAGGAAGCCCGTCACCAGCGCGGCTTCGACGCTGACGCTCGCTTCCTCGGCTCTCGAAATACGGCGCAGCATGCATGTACCTAGTTGGTCAGGACGACCGTTCCGCCGGCGCTGTTGCCGCTCGGCGTGATCGACCAGGTCTTCGGGCTGTTGCTGTCGAAGATCAAGCTGTTCACCACGAGCGTGAAGGCGTCGGCCGTTCCGCTGTAGGTCGAGTTGAAGGTGATGTTGCGGCTCGGCAAATAAACCAAGCCTTGCAGAGCGTGGCCGCTACTCGACGTTCCGTCGATCGCGAAACTGCTCGTGGAAAGCCCGTCGGGTTCGTACATCAGCACGTTGGCATAGGTGCCACTGGTCGGCGCCGTCAACGAGACCGTCACACCGGAATTGAATTGGACATAGGACGAGCTGTTTACGAAGTAGAAGGTTACGCCGGTGCCGGTTATCGTCCAGCCGCTGTTGATGTTCCATTTTGTGCCGTTGAAGATATAAAGCCCGGAGGCGAGATTGACCGTGCCCGAACCGTTGAAATTGAAATTGCCGCAATAGGTGCCTGGGCTCAGATTGACGGTGCCGGAATAATTCGCGCTGTTGACGGTGCAACTGCCGACGGTCGGATCGATGAGATTGCCTTTGTAGGGGTTGGCTTGGGTGGTGCACCCGGTCGTTAGACCGCCGACCGTCGCGCCGTTGTTTGTGGCGGTGCCGGCAATGCAGGTTTTCTGAACGGTAAGAGTAGAGCCCGAGTCGAATATTGCGGCGGGCGAAGCGGTCGAGGCCACGTCGATTTGGCAATTCGGCGCGTTCAGACTGAAGTTGCTGTTGACCGTCAGCGTTTGGGAACCCGATCCAAGCACGTAGATGCAAACCGAAGGACCGCTGGCGGTTGCCGTCGCGCTTTCCATGACCGAGGGCGTGGCGTGGAAGAATAAGCCCGAGAACAGCAGCGGCAGGGTGCGTTTTACGGTCACGGTGACCGTGGTCGCGTTGGGCGGGGATTTGCCGGACGGTCCAAACGCGACGGAGATCGTGTCCGACGATCCCGAAAATCCGTTCAGCATCGCGTCGTTTTTCGCGACTGCGGTGATCGTCGAGGTCGTTTCGCCGGAATTCGACAGCAACCGGCCGGTGCTCAGGGCCGTCGCCTCGACCATCGTCTGGACGCGGTGCGCGTTGCTGTACCAGATCGCGGCATCCGTGCCGAACCCGATCACACCGCACAATACCATGAGCGTCACTGCCGTGATCGCGCCTATGGAGGCACGTTTGTCGCCGAGCAACGCGCCGACGCGGCGGCCGACGGGGAATGACCGGAGAATGCCCATGTCTTCCAACTTTCTACGTTCGATATCCGGCTTTCCGGCTAGGTCGGGCTTGCCGTCGGAGATCGATAAAAAAGACCTATTTACTTGACGAATTGGTAATTCCGTTACGGAGAAGCCGCGATATTTTGGGGGGGCCGCGCTGCCACGCGAGCAAACGCGGTTTATGCTTTATGCGGCGCTAAAAATCACCCCGCATTTTGCGGGTAGCGGGCCTTTGCGACCCCCGCTCCGGCCTATTCCGCGGCTTGTTTGCGGGCCGACGGGCGAGCCAGAACCGGCTTCAGATAATGGCCCGTATAGCTCTGCGGCGCTCTGGCGATCTCTTCCGGCGTCCCTTGCGCGACGACCTCCCCGCCGGCGTCGCCGCCTTCCGGGCCGAGATCGATGATCCAATCCGCCGTCTTGATGACATCGAGGTTGTGCTCGATGACGATGACACTGTTTCCGGCATCGACGAGTTGGTGGAGGACTTCGAGCAGTTTGGCCACATCATGGAAGTGGAGGCCGGTGGTCGGCTCGTCGAGAATGTAAAGGGTGCGGCCGGTGGCGCGGCGCGCCAACTCCTTGGCGAGCTTCACGCGCTGCGCCTCGCCGCCCGACAGCGTGTTCGCCTGCTGCCCTAGTTTGATGTAGCCGAGCCCGACGCGCGACAGCGTTTCCATCTTTTCGCGAATCGCCGGCACAGCCTTGAAGAACCCTGCCGCCTCTTCGACCGTCATGTCGAGCACGTC
>JASHSW010000112.1 GCA_030038595.1 Methylovirgula sp. | reverse complement strand
ATTCGCGGCGAATGGGCGGATTCGATCGCCGCGCTGCTGGCGGTCACCAAACAGAACGAGTTGCTGCAGGATAATCCGGTGCTCGACCGCTCGCTGCGCATGCGCGTGCCGTATCTCGATCCGCTCAACCATGTGCAGGTCGAACTGCTCAAATTGCATCGCGCCGCCGACAGCGAGGACGAGGCGATTCTGCGCGCCGTGCAGATCACCATCAACGGCATTTCCGCCGGGCTGCGCAATAGCGGGTGATATAACCTTCCGAAGGGGGAAATCGCCGGCGCCTACTCCGGTGCCTGCTCGATCGGATCGTCGCGCTTCGTGTCGAAGCCGAACATTTCGAAGCTCTTTTTCATGTGCGGCGGCAGCGGCGCGGTGACGTCGAGCATGCCGCCGCGCGGATGCGGCAGGACGATGCGCCGCGCCAGCAAATGCAGCTTGCCCTCCAGGCTGGCGGGGATCTGCCGCGCCCGGCGGCCTTTTGCTTTTCCGGTATATTTCGGATCGCCGACGATCGGATGGCCGATCGCCTCGGCATGGGCGCGCAGCTGGTGTGTGCGCCCGGTGACCGGCTTCATCGACAGCCAAGCAAGCTTGCCCGGCACTTTGTCCACCACGGCGTAGTAGGTTACGGAGTGGCGCGCATTCTCATCGCCATGTCGGGCGACGCGCATTTTCTCCAATGCGCCCTGCTCTGCCTGCCTGCCCGCGCGGTGCTCCATGCCCTCGCCTTTGGCCAGAAACAGCGAGATGCGCCCTTGCGCCGGCTTTGGCACACCCTCGACCAGCGCCCAATAGATCTTCCGCGCCTGGCGCGAGCGGAAGATCTCGCCCAGTTCGGCGGCGATGCGTCGTGACTTGGCGACCAGCAGAACGCCCGCCGTATCGCGGTCGAGGCGATGCACGAGATGAGGCCGTTCGCCGCGCGCGCCGGCGAGCGAAGCGAGCATGCCGTCGATATGCCGCGTCGTGCCCGAACCGCCCTGCACGGCGAGCCCGAATGGCTTGTTCAAGACGAGAACATCGTCATCCTCGTAGAGGATCATGGCGCGGAGTACGCGCCGGTCCTCCTCCGAGACGATTCGCTTCGGCGCTTGTGGGGCGATCTTCATCGGCGGCACGCGGATCTTTTGCCCGGCGGCAAGCCGCGTCGCCGTCGTGGCGCGCCCCCCGTCGACCCGCACCTGGCCGGTACGTACGATCTTGTTCAAATGCGCGAGCGAAAGGTTCGGCAGGCGCCGCTTGAACCAGCGATCGAGCCGCATGCCGGCCTCGTCTTCGCTGACGGTGAGAGTTTCGACGGGCATCGGCGGTTGCCGTCATTGCGGGCGTAGCAAAACAATCCAGTTTCGTTTCTGGATCGCTTCGTCGCACCGCTGTTCGCAATGACGCACTCTCATGTCCCCCGGCGCTCCTTGCGGAGCCGCTCCCAATATTCGAGCCGCTTTTTAATCTCCCGTTCGAAGCCGCGATCGACCGGCGCATAGAGCGAATGGCGGCCGAGCTGCTCCGGCCAATAATCCTGGCCCGAAAAGGCATCGGGGGCGTTATGGTCATAACTGTATCCCTCGCCGTAACCTTCGTTCTTCATGAGCTTCGTCGGGGCGTTGAGGATGGTCTTCGGCGGCATTAGCGAACCGTTTTCCTTGGCGAGCCGCACGGCGGAATTGTACGCCGTATAGGCGGCGTTCGATTTCGGCGCGGTTGCCACATAGATCACCGCGTTGGCGAGCGCCAATTCGCCCTCGGGCGAACCCAGAAAGTCGTAGGCGTCCTTCGCGGCGTTGGCGACAACCAGCGCCTGCGGATCGGCAAGGCCGATGTCCTCGATCGCCATGCGCACGATGCGCCGGGCGATGAACAGTGGCGCTTCGCCGGCATCGAGCATGCGCGCCAGATAATAGAGCGCCGCGTCGGGGTCCGAGCCACGCACCGATTTATGCAGCGCGCTGATGAGATTGTAATGGCCCTCCTGCGCCTTGTCGTAAATGGGGGCGCGCCGCTGCACGGCCTCGGCGAGGGCGGCGGTATCGAGCTCTTGGCCGGGAGCGGCGGCGCGCCAGACTTCTTCGGCGAGCGCCAGGATGGCGCGCCCGTCTCCGTCCGCCATGCGAAGCAAAGCCGCACGCGCTTCCGGCGTCAGCGGCAGCGGTTTGCCTTCGAGCGCCTGCGCCCGCGCCAGCAGTTTTTCGAGCGCTTCCGCGTCGAGCGGACGGAAAATCAACACGCGGGCGCGCGAAAGAAGCGCGGCGTTCAGCTCGAAACTCGGATTTTCGGTGGTCGCGCCGATCAGCGTGATGGTGCCGTCTTCCATCACCGGCAGGAAGGAATCCTGCTGGGTGCGGTTGAAGCGGTGGATCTCATCGACAAAGAGCAGCGTGCCCTGCCCGGTTGCGCGGCGCTTGCGTGCTTCCTCGAAGACCTTCTTGAGCTCGGCGATTCCCGAAAAGATCGCCGAAATCTGGATGAAGGCCAGATTCGTTTCGCGCGCCAGCAGCCGCGCCACGGTGGTTTTGCCGGTACCGGGCGGCCCCCAGAAGATGAGGCTCCCCAACGCTCCGCCAGCGCGCAGCAGCCGGGTCAGCGCGCCGTCGGGCCCAAGCAGGTGGTCCTCGCCTGCGACTTCGTCGAGGCGCTGCGGTCGCAGCCGATCGGCGAGCGGATGCGGCGCCTGATCCTCGAGGCGAGCGGCTGCGAAAAGATCCGACATTGCTTGAATTTGGGCTCCGAAACCTCGGAAATGAAGGGGCAAACGACGGTTCTCGGTGAATAACCTGCCGGCCCCGGCTTGATGCCAAATGCAGGGCATTTATCAATCGGTTAACGTTTCGGTGAGAATCCCTTTCAAGGCCCACCGGGAATCAGCGCATGCATGTCGTCGCATTGGTCAACCAGAAGGGCGGATCTGGCAAAAGCACGCTGACCGCGTGCCTTGCGGTGGCGGCGTGCGAGGCCGGCGAACGCGTCTTCCTAATCGACATGGATCCGCAGAAATCGTTGACCAAATGGGGCTACCGGCGGCACGACAAGGATCTGCCGGTCGAATCGGTCGGCGCGGCGAAACTCGGCAGTGCGCTCGCCGCCCTCGCCGACCGCCGCGTAACCCTCGTCCTCATCGACACGCCGGCAACCGATTCGCCGGCCGCCGATGCGGCGATGCGTTCCGCCGATCTCTGCCTCATTCCGGCGAGGCCGACCATCTTCG
>JASHSW010000111.1 GCA_030038595.1 Methylovirgula sp. | reverse complement strand
GGTCGAGGCGGCGGTGAAGAGCAAAGTGGATGAATTGACGCGGCGTTTCCCGATCTATTGAGGAGCCTCGATGAGGTGCCCCTATTGCGGTAGCCTCGAAACGCAGGTGAAGGATTCGCGCCCGACCGAAGATGCCTCTTCGATCCGCCGCCGCCGCGTCTGCCCGGATTGCGGCGGCCGCTTCACCACGTTCGAACGCGTCCAGTTGCGCGAACTGACCGTCGCCAAGAAGTCCGGGCGGCGCGTGCCTTTCGATCGCGACAAGCTGATGCGTTCGGTCGAGGTCGCGCTGCGCAAACGGCCCGTCGAAGCCGAGCGCGTCGAGCGGATGGTGAGCGGCATCGTGCGCCAGCTCGAAAGTCAGGGCGAGGCGGAGATTCCCAGCGAGCGGATCGGCGAACTCGTCATGGAAGGCTTGCGTTCGCTCGACAGCGTCGCCTACGTCCGCTTTGCCTCGGTGTATCGTAATTTCCGCGAGGCGCGCGACTTCAATACGTTGATCGACGAGCTGGCGCAGGGTGCCGAGGACGAGCCGCGGCCGCCAAAGTCCAAGCTCAAGGCATGAGCAGCCACCTGCTGCGCTCCGCCGCCGGCGAAGCGGCCGAGGAGGATGCGCGGTTCATGGCGGCAGCGCTCGCTCTCGCGCGGCGCGGATTGGGGCGCGTCGCGCCCAATCCCGCGGTCGGCGCGCTCGTCGTCAAGGACGGCATCGTGGTCGGGCGCGGCGCCACCGCGGACGGCGGGCGCCCGCATGCCGAGGTTCTCGCTTTGCGGCAGGCCGCAGGACGAGCCCGCGGTGCGACGCTCTATGTGACCTTGGAGCCGTGCAGCCACCAGGGTCGAACCGCGCCTTGCGCCGACGCTATCGCCGCCGCCGGCATTAGCCGCGTCGTCTCCGCGCTCGAAGATCCCGATCCCCGCGTCGCAGGCACCGGCCATCAGCGGCTGCGCGAGGCGGGGATCGAGGTGAAGACCGGCGTTCTTGCCGAGACGGCGTTACGCGCCAACCTCGGCCATGTGTTGCGCGTGACGGCGGGACGGCCGATGCTGACGCTCAAACTCGCCGAGACGGCGGATTTCTATGCGGCCGGACCGGGCGGCGCGAGGCGCCTGAAAATTACCGGTGCGGCCGCCGACCGGCGGGTCCATATGCTGCGTGCGCTCCATGACGCAGTGCTGGTTGGAAGCGGCACGGCGCTTGCCGACGATCCGCTGCTCGATGTCCGCCTGCCGGGACTCGAAAGTCACAAACCTTTGCGCATCGTGCTCGATACGCATCTTAAACTTGCGCCCGAATCGCGGCTCGCGGCGAGCGCCCGCGAACATCCGACGCTGGTGATCGCCGGCGAGGGCGTTTCGGCGCAAGCCGCGGCCCGGCTTGTCGAAGCAGGCGTCGAAGTGGAACGGGTGGCCGCCGATAGCGCCGGCCGCATCGGTCTTGCCGCGGCGCTCGCGTTTCTCGGTGCGCGCGGGCTGACGCGCGTGTTCTGCGAAGGCGGTCCGCGTCTCGGCTCGGCGCTCATTGCGGGGAATTTCGCCGACGAAGTCCTGCTGTTGCGCAGTGATAAAGCGCTTGGCGAAAACGGAGTGCCGGCGCTGGATCCGCCGAGCCGCGCGGCGCTCGCCGACGCCGGCCGTTATCGGTTGCGCGAGACCGGCCGGATCGGCGTCGACGCCTATGCGCATTACGAGCGGGTGCTCTGATGTTCACGGGACTCATCACCGCGCTCGGAACCGTCGAAAACATCGCGCCGCGCGGCGAACGCAGGCGGGCGCGCATTGTTTACGCGGCGCCTGCCGACGAGATGACGGTCGGCGCGTCGATCGCCTGCAGCGGTCCGTGCCTCACCGTGGCGGCATGCGGCGCGGCGGCTGGCAAGACCTGGTTCGAGGTCGATCTCGGCGCCGAGACTCTGGCACGCACCACGGCGCGGCATTGGCGCGCCGGCACGCGGCTCAATCTCGAGCGATCCTTGAGGACTGGTGATGAACTCGGCGGCCATATCGTCACCGGTCATATCGATGGCGTTGCGAAGATCTTGGGTATCGACGCGTTCGACGGCATGAAGCGCTTCGCGATCGAAGCACCGCCGCATCTCTGCCGGTTCATCGCGGTCAAGGGCTCGGTGTCGCTCGACGGAACCTCTTTGACGGTGAACGAAGTGAAAGCCGATCGATTTTCGATTCTGCTCATTCCGCATACGCTCGCGGCCACCACGTGGGACGAGCGGCGAGTCGGCGACGAGGTCAATTTGGAAGTCGATCTGATGGCGCGCTATGCGGCGCGGCTTCTTGAGCTCGATTAACCCTCGGCTTGCCGCGGCGGATCGGGCTTGTTAAGCCGGCCGCACGATTTTCCAGAGCCGAACCCATAATTGAGCCGACCATGGCCGAGCCGCGCCGCTCCAAAATATCCGAGGAAAGCGTCAAGGGCGCGCGTTTCCTCATCGTAGAAGCGCGCTTCTACGATGAGGTGGCGGCGCTGCTTTTCGAAGGTGCGGTCGCGGCTTTGAAACGGGCCGAGGCGCGCTATCTCCGCTGCCAAGTGCCGGGCGCGTTGGAAATTCCGATTGCGCTCGGCATCGCGCTCGACATGGCCGAAACTTCCGGCGCCCCTTTCCAGGGCGCCTTGGCGCTCGGCTGCGTCATTCGCGGGGAAACGCCGCATTTCGAAATCGTCGCGCGCGAGAGCGCCCGCGCTTCGATGGATCTGGCGGTCGCGCGGCGGCTGCCGTTCGGCAACGGTATCCTGACGGTCGACAATGCCGCGCACGCGCTGCAACGCGCCGATCCGCGTCAAGGCGACAAAGGCGGCGACGCGGCGCGCGCCGCGCTCGCCCTCTATCGCCTCAAGGCGGGGCAGGGGGCAAGCTGATGCGCAAGGCTCCGCAGCGCTCGGCCGCGCGGCTTGCGGTGGTTCAGGCGCTCTATCAGATGGAAGTTTCGGGCAAAGGCCTGGCCGAGACGCTCGCCGAATTCGAATGTTTCTGGATCGGCGGCGAAATCGAAGGCGCGCAATATAATGAGGCCGAGATCGCCTTTTTCCGCGACGTTCTCGGCGGCGTTCTCGCCGATCAGCGATCGGTCGATCGTGCGACCGACAAGACTCTCGCCAAAGGCTGGCCGTTGGTGCGGGTCGATGCGGTGATGCGCGCCATCCTGCGGGCCGGCGCCTATGAACTGAAGAAGCGCCAGGATATTCCGGCGCGCGTCGCGATCAAGGAATATGTCGATCTGGCGGGCGCCTTCTTCGGGCACGAAGAGGCGGGTATGATCAACGCGGTGCTCGATTCCTTGGCGCGTCAATTCCGCCCCGGAGAATTCGAATCGCGACAGTAGCGCCGATTGGCGTAGGGTCTCCGGGAAAATGCCGAGTCGCACCTCGTGAACAGCAAGCCACGTCCTTCCGAAGACGAGATCATCGCGAATTTCTTCGCGCCGCTTGCCGGTCGCGCCGGACTTGGGCTTCGCGACGACGCCGCTTTGCTCGACGTGCCCGCCGATTGCGAGCTGGTCGTTTCCACCGACGTGCTCACTTCGGGAGTGCATTTTTTCGCCGACGATCCGCCGGAATTGATTGCCCGTAAGGCACTGCGCGCCAATCTCTCGGACCTTGCGGCCAAAGCGGCGGAGCCGAGGGGATTTCTGCTTGGCCTCGCCTTGCCCGGCGACTGGACGGAAGAATGGCTCGCGGCCTTTACGAAAGGGCTCGCCGAAGACGTTGCCTGTTTCGACTGCCCGCTCATTGGCGGCGATACGGTGCGAAGCCTCGGCGCGTTGTCGCTGTCGATCACGATTTTTGGCGCCGTCCCAAAGGGTAAAATGGTGCCGCGCCCCGGCATAGAAGACGGCGATCTTCTCTATGTGACGGGAACGATCGGCGACGCCGCCTTGGGCCTGCGGCTGCGCCGCGCCCTCGCGAGCGACCGCGTCTGGGCCGAGACGCTAAGTCAGCCGGCACGCGATTATCTTCTGATGCGCCATTTTTTGCCGCTGCCCCGGCTCGCCTTGCGCGACGCGCTGCGTGGCTTTGCGCGCGCGGCGATGGACGTTTCCGACGGACTCCTCGGAGATCTCGATAAAATGCTGGCGCTGAGCGGCATGAACGCGGAAATCGCGCTCGCCGACATACCGCTCTCCAAGGCGACGCGCCAGGCGCTTGCCTGCGACGCTTCGCTCATCGAGCCGATTCTGACCGGTGGCGACGATTATGAAGTCATTTGTGCCGTAGCGCCGGGCGATGCGGCAGCCTTCGAACGCGAAGCGGGGACCCTCCCCGTTACCCGAATTGGAATCGCCAAGACCGGCGCCGACAAGCCGCGCATCCGCGATGGCGAAGGCCGGCCGCTGGCCGTTTCGGCAGGCTCCTATCGGCATTTTTGAAGCGCGCGCCGCACCGCAACTGCTTGAACCTGTTGAGACTTGGGGACCCGGCGTAGGACGCGATTGCGAAATTTGCCGCTTTCGGCCATGGTCCGCCGCCATGGGCGGGGGCTTCCCGCCCAAGCATTTGGGGCGAAAGAGGCTCGCGGGCGGCCGTCGAAAATGCTTCCCATTCGGCGCGTTCCCGCGGGACGGGCTGCGGGCTGCGGCGCGCGGTAACTAAGGGGCGGAAATCGATGCATTTTGTTTGGGTTATCGTTCTGGCGGGGCTTCTCGCCGTCGCCTACGGCGTGTTCACCGTAAGGGAGCTTCTCAAGGCCGACCCGGGCACCGCCCGCATGCAGGAGATCGCCGCCGCGATTGCCGAGGGGGCGCAGGCCTATCTGCGCCGGCAATATTCAACGATTGCCGTCGTAGGCGCGGTCATTTTCGTGATTCTCGGTCTGCTTCTCTCCTGGACCGTAGGCATCGGCTTTCTTATCGGGGCGGTTCTCTCCGGCTCCGCCGGCTTCATCGGCATGAACGTCTCGGTGCGCGCCAACGTGCGTACCGCCCAGGCGGCTTCGAAGTCGCTTTCGGCCGGGCTTAGCATCGCTTTCCGCGCCGGCGCCGTCACCGGTCTCTTGGTCGCCGGCCTCGCGCTGCTCGGCGTGACCGTTTATTTCGCTGTTCTCACCGGCCCTATGGGTTACGCCGTGAACAGCCGCGAAGTTGTGGACGCCTTGGTGGCGCTCGGCTTCGGAGCTTCGCTGATTTCCATCTTCGCCCGGCTCGGCGGTGGCATTTTCACAAAGGGCGCCGACGTCGGCGCCGATCTCGTCGGCAAAGTAGAGGCGGGAATTCCGGAGGATGATCCGCGCAATCCAGCGACGATCGCCGACAACGTCGGCGACAACGTCGGCGACTGTGCCGGCATGGCGGCCGATCTCTTCGAGACCTACGTGGTGACGGTCGTCGCCACGATGGTGCTCGCCGCGATCTTCTTCGCCGGCCAGCCGATCCTTACCTCGGTGATGATCTATCCGCTCGCCATCTGCGCCGCCTGCATCGTCACGTCGATTGCCGGCACGTTTTTCGTCAAGCTTGGCGCAACCAATTCGATCATGGGCGCGCTCTACAAAGGCCTCATCGCAACCGGCGCGCTGTCGATCATCGGGCTGGCAATCGCCACGCAA
>JASHSW010000110.1 GCA_030038595.1 Methylovirgula sp. | reverse complement strand
AGCCGTATCTGGCGTTATGTTCTAGCGAAAGACACCGGAATGGCTCCTTGTCCGCAAGATGGGATGCTTTCCCTCACCTGCTGCAAGCCAATGATTAGGAAGAACGCACGTGTTGGAGATTGGGTTATCGGATTTATTCCAAAAGGTACCAGACAAGGGCACGTGGCTTGGGTCGGACGAGTATCGGAAGTCATCCCGTTAGGAGAATACGAAAGAAGGTTCCCGGGGCGACGGGACGCGATTTATAGAGCTGTGCCTGTAGAAGGCGGACATGAAACTCTGATCCCTTTGCGTTACGACTATCACGAAGATGAACGGAGCCGATCTCGTGATCGCAGCGGGAGGAACGCTCTCTTATTCGATCCACATTGGTACTGGGGCCGTTTGGCAGTTCCCGCTCCAGAGGAGATCGCAGATCTAGCTCACTATTATGTTGGTCAATCCGCGAAAAACTCATCACCCGAAAAGATTGTTCAACTGGAAGCTTGGGCTCGCTCCATCGCTAATCCCGGTATGCATGGTGAACCCAGACATCAACAATAGACAAGCGCGTTACCTGATCCAGGTCACTCATGCGTTCTCCCTACCCCTCGCCTTCTCCATCATCTCCACGAATCTGCGGAACAGATAATGGCTATCCCTCGGCCCGGGCGAGGCTTCGGGGTGATGCTGCACGGAAAACGCCGGGCGATCTTTCAATGCGATGCCGCAGTTCGAGCCGTCGAAGAGCGATCGATGCGTCTCTTCCGCAAACTCCGGCAGCGTCGAGCGATCTACGGCGAACCCGTGGTTCATCGAGACGATCTCCACTTTCTCCGTCGTGAAATCCTTGACCGGATGATTGGCGCCGTGATGGCCCTGATGCATCTTTTGCGTCTTGGCGCCAATGGCCAGCGCCAGCATCTGATGGCCGAGACAGATCCCGAAGGTCGGAATGCGCCGCTCGAGCAGATTTTTGATGACCGGCACGGCATAGACGCCGGTCGCCGCCGGATCGCCCGGCCCGTTCGACAAAAAGACTCCGTCGGGCTTCAGCGCGACGATCTCTTGGGCCGTCGCGGTTGCCGGCACCACCGTCACCGCGCAGCCGGCGTCGGCGAGCAGGCGCAGAATATTGCGCTTGATACCGTAGTCGATGGCGACGACGTGGTATTTCGGCACCGACTGTTTGCCGTAGCCCAGTTCCGGGTCCCAGCTCGTCTCGTCCCAGGTCGAGCGCTGCGCGGAAGTGACATCGGGCACGAGATCCATGCCGACGAGGCCGGGCCAGGCGGCGGCCTTCGCCTTCAACGCCGGAATGTCGAACTTCGCGTCGGGATGATGGGCGATCACCGCGTTGGGCATGCCGTGGTCGCGGATATAGCTCGTCAGCGCGCGCGTATCGATGCCGCTCAAGCCGATGATCCCGCGGGCGCGCAGCCATTGGTCGAGATGGCGCGTGGCCCGATGATTCGAGGGATCGGTGATCGGCGCATGCACCACCACGCCGCAGGCGGCCGCGGCGGCGGCGAGATTAGCAGTCTCGATATCCTCTTCGTTCGTCCCCACGTTGCCGATATGCGGAAAGGTGAAGGTGACGATCTGCCCGGCATAGGAAGGATCGGTGAGGATCTCCTGGTAGCCGGTCATTGCCGTGTTGAAACAGACTTCGCCGACCGCCTCGCCGGCCGCACCTAGGCCAAATCCTTCGAGCACAGTGCCGTCGGCAAGCACGAGCAGCGCGGTTGCGACCGGCGTCGTCCAGCCTTCCTCTTTCTCGGTCATAAAGAGCCCACGTTTACCAAAATTGCCGGCGCGAAGATGCGCTATGTTAGAATGGCGCGCAAGCAAACCCCGGAGAGCCCATGCGCGAGCGGCTGAATGACGAACTCAAGGCGGCGATGAAGGCCGGCGACAAGCGCCGCGTCACGACCATCCGTATGGTCAACGCCGCCTTGAAAGACAAGGACGTCGAGGCGCGGGGGCAAGGAAAAACCTTCGCCGACGAGGAGATTCCGGGGCTCCTCCAGAAGCTTATCAAGAGCCGCCAAGAATCGGCCGAGATCTACGAAAAGGCCGGGCGCCCCGAACTCGCCGCGCAGGAGCGCGAAGAAATCGCCATCATCCAAAGCTTTTTGCCGCAGCCGTTGAGCGCCGCCGAGGCCGAAGCGGCGATCGCCGCCGCCATCGCCGAGACCGGTGCCGCCTCGATCAAGGATATGGGCAGAGTGATCGGCGTGCTCAAGGCCAAATACGCCGGCCGCATGGATATCGGCAAGGCGAGCGCCGCGGTGAAAGCGAAGCTCGGCGGCGCGTAATGGATATCGTCGATCTGCGCAGCTTCTACGATTCGCCGCTCGGCAAAGTGGCGGCGCGATTCATCGGCGAGGCGGTGCGCGCCCGTTTTGAGAATTGCGTCGGCCAATCGGTCATGGGGATCGGCTATGCGACGCCCTATCTCGAATGTTTCCGCGGCGAGGCTCTGCGGGTGCTCGCCTTCATGCCGGCGACGCAAGGCGTGGTGAATTGGCCGGCCTCCGGCTTGTCCTCCTCGGCGCTCGCCGAGCCCACGATGATGCCGCTGCCCGATTCCTGCATCGACCGGGTGGTCGTCGTGCACGCCTTGGAGATCGCCGAACATCCGCGCGAACTGCTCGCCGAGATCTGGCGCATCTTGACGCCGGGCGGCCGGCTGATTGCCATCGCGCCGCGCCGCGCCGGCCTCTGGGCGCGGCTCGACACGACGCCGTTCGGCAACGGCCAGCCCTATTCGCTGACGCAGATGCGCGAATTGATGCGCGAAGCGCTGTTTTCGCCGACGCATTGGACCGAAGCGCTCTATGTGCCGCCGTTCGAGGCACCGATCTTCGTGCGTTCGGCGACGCTTTTCGAGCGGGTCGGAGCGAAGCTCGCATTGCCCGGCGCCGGCGTGCTCATCGTCGAAGCGATGAAACAGCTTTATCGGCCGATCGGCGTGCGGCGCGCGACCGTTCCCGCCTTGCAGCAGTTGCAGCCGGTGCTCGGGCCGCGTCCGGCGGGGATAGCGCCGAGCTGAGGATGAGGGCCGTCATCGCGAGAAGCAAAGCGTCGAAGCGATCCAATATTTCGATCCCTGGACTGCTTTGCTACGCTCGCAATGACGAAGTCGATCTGCTTAGCCGTTTCTCGCAAAGCCGGCCGGCAGCTTCACGCCGAAACATTGCGCCAGAAACATTCCCCCGTGCATGAGGCCGCCGGCGTCGATGCCGTGTCCGATGCCGACCGAGAGGTGCCATTGGCAGGCTATGCCCGCCTTGGCCAATTCTTCGGTCGAGACGAATAGCGCCTCGGCGGGAATGAGATCGTCCTGATTGCCATGCACGAGCAGGATCGGCGGGCGCGGGCTTGGCGCAGCTTTCGCCAAATGGCGTGGGCCGACGAGCACGCCCGAATAGCTGATGATCGCCGCGCTGCGTCGGCGTAATCCAATATGAAGGGCGAGCATCGCGCCTTGGCTGAAGCCGACCAACGCAAGCCGCTCGGCGCCAAGCCCGTGGCGCGCCAGCTCCCCATCGAGGAACGCATCGAGCAGCGGGGCCGCCTGGTTGACGCCGCGCCACAGCTCCTCCTCGCTGCGCAGATCGAGCCCGAACCATTGCCGGCCGACGGGAGCCTGCGCGCAAACTTGCGGCGCATGCGGCGCGACGAACAAGGCGTCCGGCAGCAGCGGCCGCCACTGCTGGCCGATCGCAATCAAATCATTGCCGTCGGCGCCATAGCCGTGCAGGAGAATGACGAGCTGGCGCGGCGCGCGGCCTTGCGGCGCCAGACGCGGCCCGTCGAGTTTCGAAACCATTCGAAAATCCCTGCGTTGGAAACTCGAGGGAGCCTGTTTCGAGAGCGAGGTCAAGACCGCGCGGCGAACGTGGCCGATACGACGTCCGGTTCGTTGCGTTGCGCGCCGTCAAGTTTCGAACCGGTTTTGCGTCGGCCGGCGGCACGGCGGCTGCCCCGTATCGAAGCGGCGCACCGTTTAAGGCCCCGGATTACCCTATTTTGCGAAAAGGGCCTTGATCGCCGCCTGCAGTTTAACTTATTGATTTCGAAAGCCGCCGCAGCGGTCCAATCGAGCAAGGCATGACCCGGTCCTATATCTCGCACGTGTTTCGTTTTGCGCCGTCGCCGAACGGATATCTGCATCTTGGGCATGCATTCTCGGCGCTGATGAACCAGGAGATGGCGGTTGCCAGCGCCGGCAGCCTGCTGCTGCGCATGGAGGATATCGACGTCGAACGTTGCCGCCCGGAATTCGAGCAGGCGATCTATGAGGATCTTGCTTGGCTCGGTCTTTCCTGGGAGGCGCCGGTACGCCGTCAGTCCGAGCATTTCGAAGCCTACGCCGAAGTGCTGACAA
This sequence comes from Methylovirgula sp., assembly GCA_030038595.1. GTDB lineage: Bacteria > Pseudomonadota > Alphaproteobacteria > Rhizobiales > Beijerinckiaceae > Methylovirgula. Next base: position 503 of record JASHSW010000110.1, on the reverse strand, counting down.
GCCTCGAACAGCGCGGGCTCGTCTACCCTTGTTTCTGCGCGCGCGGCGACGTCGTGAGCGCCGTGGCGGAGCGTCCCGACTGGCCGCACGACCCGGACGGCTCGCCGCTCTATCCAGGCACTTGCAAACACCTCTCGGCCGCCGAACGCGGCGCGCGGCTCGCCGCCGGCCAACCGGCGGCGCTGCGCATCGACATGGTGGCGGCGCTGGCGCAAGCACGGCAAAGGATCGTCTGGCGCGAATACGGCGGCGGCGCGGAACGGCGCGACGTCCACGCCGACCCGAGCCTGTGGGGCGACGCCGTACTGTCGCGCAAGGATATTCCGGCGAGCTATCACATCGCGGTGGTTGTCGACGATGCCATGCAGGGCATCACCGACGTGGTGCGCGGCGAGGATTTGTTCATGGCGACGAGTCTGCATCGTCTGCTGCAGATCCTGCTCGATCTGCCGGCGCCCGCCTATCATCATCATGAGTTGCTGCGCGACGCGGCCGGGCGGAAA
>JASHSW010000109.1 GCA_030038595.1 Methylovirgula sp. | reverse complement strand
CGCAAGCGCCGCGAAACGGGACCAGATGCCCGAGGCCGCTACGCCATGGTAAAGGCAGGTGACCGCGCCGATGTCGGGATTGTCCAACTCCGCGACCACGTCTCGCAAATAATCGGGACCGACTTCGATGTCGCTGTCGGCGATAACGAGGATCTCGTTGTGTGCCGAAATTTGCATGTTAGCGAGGTTCGAAATCTTGCGGTTGGAACCGCGTTCGCGCGCATCGATCTTAAGCTCGATGGAACTCGCCACCGAGCGCGCGATTTCATCCACCGCGCGGACGGCGGCGTCGGAACGGTTGAGCATTCCGCAGATCACCTGCACAGGCGCCTCGAATTCCTGCTCACAGAACGAACGAAGGCGGGGCACCAGATTCGGTTCGGCGCCTTGCAGCGGCTTCAGAATCGTTATTGGTGCCGTCGGCTTGCACCGCGAACGACGATGCTCGGGCAAACGCAGCACCATGGCCGCGGCGACGAGCAAATAAAGGCAGCCGAGCCCGGCGAGCAGGTCACAGAAATGCGAAGCAAGATAGAGGAGGCTAGTTTCGGTCGGCAAATCCATCAGCGCTCCGAAGCTTCAATCCATGCGGTCGGCGGCCGCATCCGTGAAAATGCTCCAGCTTTCGACGCGACAGGAAAGTGAGCGTGCGGTCGCGGCGCAGCGTGTCCGCTTTCAGCGCCGCGGAATTGCCCGCCAGGACGAGAAGCGAGACCAGGATATTCTCGCCCAGGCGGCGCATCCGTTCGATGAGCGCGCGCGGTTGCGGCGCCGCGACGCGTTCGAATCCGTAATGCGCGACGATGCGCGCGATCTGGTCGCCGCGCGCTGCCGGGCCGAGGCTCATCTTGGCGCGGATCATCCGCACATCGTCGAATTCGGGTCTTGCGCCGAGATAGGCGGCAAGTTCGTGCAGCGATTCCGCAAAGCAGCGATTCATCCGCCGCGCCCAACCGAGAGTCGCGCCGTGCCTCGGTATCGATGGAACGTGCTCATTCCAGAGATGCAGGTCGACGAACCGTTCACCGCGCCGCAGCCGCGCCCCATCGGCCAGGCTGATATCCGCGGCGCTCGCAACAACCTGAATTCTTAGAATGCAGGTTGGGGAACGGGTATATTCGCGCACGCCTTGTCGGCGCCGCAAATACCTATCGAGCGGCGCGAGCAAGGCGCCAAGCCATGGATGGCTGCGGCCTAGCCGCTCTGTCGCGGTGATCTGCGCAGCACGCACGCTTGTTTCCCCGGCGCGAGATTTCTTCGAGGCATGAGAAATACACAGGGAAGAAGGAAAGTTGCATGGCGCCGCTCTTTTGGAGCGACGGTCGGCCATTCTGCGATTTCCAAGCTTAAGCCATCTCTCCACGCGACACGGCGAGCGTAGTTCGAACCGTGAGCGCGACAGGAACTGCCAAAAGAATTCCCGACAGGCCGAACAGAACTCCGCCTGCGAGAAAGCAGAAAATGATCAGGACCGGGTGCAGCCGCGCCGCTGTCCCGAGCACCACCGGCCCCAGAATCTGATCGATCGAAATGCGCAGGACGACGGCATAGATCGCATAGCCGATGATCAGACCAATACCTTTCGCATAGTGGACGGCGGCGAGACCCCCGATCGCCGCGGAGGCGCCAGGCCCGATCACCGGAATAATTTCCAGCATGCCGGTCAAGAAAGCCAGGAACGCGGCGTGTTTGATTCCCAATACGAGGCCGAGACCGATATAGGCGGCGGCCATCGCATAAAGGAGGATCAGGATAACGCCGATGAAGTAACGCTTGAGGACTGGATCGAGCCGCCGCCAGATGGCGCGCACGAGCGGGCGCTCCCGGGCGGGAAAAAGCCAAAGTATGCCGCGCGCCAGGCTGGGGCCGCTGATCAAAAAATAAAAGAGCAGGACAAAGAGGAGAATGGCGCCGAAGGCTGCGGCAAACGCCATCGACCCGAGCGCCGCAATCCTGCCGGTTTGCCCCATCCATTGACGGAGGTCGGTTGCGGCTGCGGTCGCCAATTGCGCGGCATTCATCGGCTGGCCGAAGAGCGTTATGGTGCGCTCCCCGATGGCGGCCTTGGCGAGGCGCTCCAACGTGTCTTGCAGGTTGGTTGCAAGATGCGCCAACTCGCGGAGGAGCGACGGTATGCCGAACGCCGCGAAAATTCCGGCTACGATGAAAAGCGCCAGGAAACAAGCGATTGCCGCAACGAAACGGGGTGTCCCGGAACGCGCCGTCAGCCAATCGATGAGCGGCGTGCAGATATAGGCGAGCAGCCCGGAAATCACGAAAGGCAGCAGAACCCATTGGAGTTCGTGGGCGACCACCGCCGCGACCGCCAGCACGACGTAGAGCGTGGTGCGGTTTGAAGCGGTTTCCGCGCGCTTGGCATCCCCGCTTGCCTCTCCGTCGCGATGCTCGATCGGACGCGCGCTCATGGATAGGTGCGGCCTTTCCAGACGACCTTGCGGCGCAGGCGGCGGCCTATGCTGTCGATCGCCATCGCCGCGCCGGCCGTATAGCCGAGCGGGAACAAAAACGCATACCAGAGCGGAATGCGAAAATAGACTGCGCCGCCGATGTGCAATCCCAACGCGGCGCCCGATCCCAAAAGCGCCGGTACCAAGGCAACGCAGCTACCCGGAACTTGCCGCGCGCAGCCGAACGCGTCGGCGAGCGGAAGGAGCCAGGCCGCCCAAGCCAGAGCGACCGCAAGCAGCGCGGCGTTGAGCGTCGCGCGCGGACCGCCCAGCATTTCGACGAGGTTTTTGGCGAGCCCCGGCCATAAGCTCCGCCAGCCCGTGTACATGCGTGTGGCAAGGAGCCGCTTGCCATCGCCCAGAAGAACGCGGCCGTTGCGTTTTAGAAGGCGCGCCAAAGCAACGTCCTCGCAGATTGCGGCGGAAATCGCCGCGTGCCCGCCGATCCGCTCGTAGGCCGAGCGGCGCACCAGCATGAATTGCCCCGTCACCGTGGTGTCGGCGCAGTCGTCCGCTTGCAGCCGTTTCAGATCCTGGCAGAAGCTCAAGAAATAGAGGCCGCAGGGAAGGACCAGCCGTTCCGCGAAACTCTTGAGCTCGTGGCGCGGGGCGAGCGACAGCAAATCGAGGTTTTCCCGATCCGCGCATGCGACGGCGGCTCCGAGAAGTCCGGGCTCGGCGCGCATATCGGCGTCGAGAAAGCACAGCCATTGGCTATCCGCCGGCGCCGCGCGGCTCCCGATCCAGCAGGCGTGCGACTTGCCGATCCAACGCGGTGGAAGCGGCGGGCTTTTCAGCACGCGAAGCTGGCGATGCCGGTCGGCAAGCGAAATTGCGATGGCAAACGTCGAATCGGCCGACTGATCGTCGACCACCAGAATATGCAGGCGCTCGGACGGGTAGTCCTGGGCGACGAGACTATGGAGACAGCGCGCGATATTGGCTTCTTCGTCGCGCGCTGGAACGATCACGGTGACGTTCGGGGCGACCTTGGGTGGGGAAACGGGCTCGATCAAAGGAAGCAGGCGGCGCTGCCCGGCGGCGCGAACGATCAAGGCGCCGACGACGGCCGCCCAAATGCAGGAGAAAAGCAGCTCCATTCCCAGTCTCGCGCGCTGTGCAACAAACACCAGCGCGCCTTGCGGGTTCCTATGGCAACGGCCGAGCTTCGCACTGGGCGAGCCGGGAGGCTCAATCCTCGGGCCTCAACAGGACGTGCCGCTTCTTGCCGAGTGATAGTTTGATGAATCCATTGACAAAATCCGCTTCTGTCAATGTGGCGCGCTCGTCCTCGACGGGCGCGTCGTTCACTTTGAGTCCGCCGCCTTTGATCTGTCGGCGCGCCTCGCCGGTCGAGCCGACGAGTCCGGCCCTTACGAAAGCGGCAAGCACGCCGAACCCCGCTGCGAAGTCGCGGCGCGGAATGTCTACGCTCGGCAGTGTCTCGGCGAGGGCACCTTCCTCGAACGTGCGGCGCGCGGTTTCCGCCGCCTGTTCCGCCGCGGCGCGGCCATGCAGCAAGGCGGTCGCTTCGGTCGCCAGGATCTTCTTCGCCTCGTTGATTTCCAAATCGCGCAACGCCTCCAGCCTAGCGATCTCGGCGAGCGGCAATTCGGTGAAGAGTTTCAGGAATCGGCCGACGTCGCCGTCCTCGGCGTTGCGCCAATATTGCCAATAATCGTAGACGGAAAGCATGTCGGCATCGAGCCAGACCGCGCCCTGCGCGGTCTTGCCCATCTTGGCCCCCGAAGCGGTCGCCAGAAGCGGCGAAGTCAAGCCATAGAGCTGCGCCGTTCCCATCCGCCGCCCGAGATCGATGCCGATGACGATATTCCCCCATTGATCCGAACCGCCCATCTGCAGGTTGACGCCGTAACGCTTGTGAAGCTCGACGAAATCATAGGCTTGCAAGCACATATAGTTGAATTCGAGGAACGAGAGTTCCTGGTCGCGGTCGAGGCGCAGTTTGACGGAATCCATCGTCAGCATGCGGTTGACAGAAAAATGCCGGCCGACCTCGCGCAGGAAGTCGATGTAGTTGAGGCCCAAGAGCCATTCGGAATTGTCGGGCATGATCGCGTCGGTCTTGCCCGCGCCGAAGCGCAGGAACCTGGCGAACGTACGTTGAATGCCCGCCTTATTTGCTTCGATTGTCTTCTCATTAAGAAGCTTGCGGCTCTCGTCTTTGCCGGAGGGATCGCCGACCCGCGTCGTGCCGCCGCCGATCAAAGCGACGGGCTTGCCGCCGGTCTTCTGCAGCCAGCGCAGCATCATGATCTGAATGAGCGATCCGACGTGCAGCGACGGCGCGGTGCAATCGAAGCCGATATAGCCGACGAGATCGCCGCTCTTGGCTTTTGCGTCGAGCCGGGCGAGATCCGAGCATTGATGGAGAAAGCCGCGCTCGGCAAGCACGGCGAGAAAATCGGACTTCGGGCGAATTGTTTCCGGCAATGGATCCTCTGGCGAGCGCGAACCTAACTACGCGTTGCCCCGCGTCAAGACCGAATCCTCGGCCGTCGTAAAACTGAAATCGCCAAACCCCGAATCGCTGCTCCGTGTATAGTTGGGCGCAACCAGGAAATGGCGGATGTCTCTGACCCGCGCGATCGGCCTGATGAGCGGCACGTCGATGGACGGCATCGACGTTGCGTATTTGGAGACCGACGGGCTGGGGCAGATGGCGGCGGGCCCGGCGCGCTCCTTTCCCTATGGCGCCGAGGATCGTGCTCTGCTGCGCGACGCGCTGAACGAGGCGAGCCGCCTCGAGCCAAGCGATCGCCGCGCCCGCCCGGGCGCGCTCGGCGCGGCCGAAACGATGCTGACGGTACGCCATGCCGAGGCGGTCGAGACATTTCTTTCGCTCGAAAACGTGCCGCGACCGGAGGTCGTTGGATTTCACGGCCAGACGGTAATCCATCGGCCCGCGGATCGATTTACGGTGCAGATCGGCGATGGCGCGGCGCTGGCGCGCCGGCTCGGCTTGCCGGTGGTCTATGATTTTCGCGCCGCCGATGTCGCTGCCGGCGGCCAAGGCGCGCCGCTGGTGCCGATCTATCATGAGGCGCTGGCCAAAGCCGCGGGGCTCGCCGGGCCGCTCGTCGTGCTCAATATCGGCGGCGTCGCAAACCTCACCTTTCTTGCCGGCGCCGATCCGATCGCCTTCGACACCGGGCCCGGCAATGCGCTGATCGA
>JASHSW010000013.1 GCA_030038595.1 Methylovirgula sp. | reverse complement strand
AGAGGTGAAACCACGCACGAAACTCGTTCATGCCGGCCGGCACCCGTTCGAACAGCACGGGTTCATCAATACGCCGGTCTATCGCGGCTCCACGGTGCTCTTTCCGACCTACGCCGACCTGCTCGCCCGCAACGCGCGCTACGTCTATGGGACGATCGGAACGCCGACCACCGAGGCGCTCGAATCCGCCTGGACGGAGATCTCCGGCGCGGCGGGCACGGTGCTCGCCCCGTCCGGACTGGCCGCAATCAGCCTCGCCTTGCTGACCGCACTCGAATCCGGCGACCATCTGCTCGTCACCGATTCCGTCTACCGGCCGACCCGCAATTTCTGCGACACCGTCCTGAAGCGCCTGGGCATCGCGACGACCTATTACGATCCGCTGATCGGGGCGGGCATCGAAGCGCTCGTCAAGCCCAACACGCGCGCCGTCTTTCTTGAGACGCCGGGCTCGCAAAGTTTCGAGATCCAGGACGTCCCGGCGATCGTCGGCGTCGCCGCGGCGAAAGGCTTGGCCACCATCCTCGACAATACCTGGGCGACGCCGCTCTACTTTCCGCCGCATGCGTTCGGCATCGACATGGCGGTCGAAGCCGGCACGAAATACCTGTCGGGCCACTCCGACCTGCTGCTCGGGCTCGTCTCCGCCAAGGAACGCTGGTTCAAGCGGCTGCGCGCCACCTTCGATGCATTCGCGATGTGCCCCGGGCCGGAAGATGTGTTCCTGGCGCTGCGCGGACTGCGCACCCTCGAATTGCGATTGCGAGAAGCGCAGCGCCAAGGCCTTGCGCTGGCCACGTGGCTGGCGGCGCGCCCGGAAGTCGCTCTTGTGCTTCACCCAGCGCTACCCGATTGCCCGGGTCATGCGATTTGGAAGCGCGACTTTCGCGGCGCGTCGGGACTGTTTTCCGTTTTCCTCAAGCCGTGCTCGCAACAAGCGCTTGCCGCCTTTCTCGACGGGCTCGAACTGTTTGGCATGGGCTATTCCTGGGGCGGCTACGAGAGCCTCGTCGTTCCTTTCGATTGCAGTCCATATCGAACTGCAACCGCCTTCAACCCGCCGGGCCCGGCGCTGCGTTTCTCGATCGGCCTCGAAGACGAGGAAGATCTGAAAGCGGATCTCGACACCGCGTTCGCCCGACTGCGCGGCGCGGCGGAATAGGCTCGGCAGGCTGCGCCGGAAAATGGTCTAAATGGACGGCTGAAACAGGTATAGCGTTCGAGGCGATTGCGCAGCGAAGTGAGGTCTTTTTTGCTCGGCGCGTTCCAAAGGCAAACGATCGTTCCGCTGTTGCAAGGGTTGCCGGGCAGCGACGTTCTGCGGCTCGTGCTTCTGAGCCTTGCCGCGTCGATCGCCATCAGTCTCGGCATAAACTTTCTCTTTGAAGCGAACCTGCCGGGCGAGGCGCCCTCCACCGCCCTGAGCGTGGCGTCCCCGGAGCCGCTGAGCGTCGCACGAAAAAAAATCGAAGCGGAGATCGATCGAGATTCGCCCGATTACGCGCGCTTCTTCCAGCGGCTACACGCGGTGCTGCCGGGCGAATATAACGAGATCCTCAACGGGTTGGCCAAACAGGCCGTCGACGGCGCCGACATGAGCAACGTCGATTCGCTCGTCTCGCAGGCGGTGCGCGACGTGCGCTCGTCGAGCGGCCTCTTGGGCGCCAAGGCGGACGGCCCGGCTCTCTCGCATATTTTCGAGATGCAGCTCGCAATGATGCGGGCTTTGGCGGCCAAGGATCCGCGGCTCTGCGTCGATTTTCTCTACGGTGGGGCGAGCCAGGCCTTCCTCACCTTTGCGGCTCAAAACCGGCCGCTCGTCGCCGAGATGGCGATCGCCGGGCTCGAAGCGATCAGCAGCGGCCGCGCCAACGAGATTCAACGCCAGCCGCCAAGCGACGCAGATTTCAATGCGCTCGAAAGCGCCATGAAGACGCAAGGCCTTACCGATGCGGAAGTCTCCGCCATTCTCGACGGGAAAACTCCCGATCCGCCGATTCCCGACGCGAGAATGTGCACGGCGGGGCAGATCTACCTGAAGACTATCGCCGCTTTGCCGGAACCGGCGCGGCTGCGCATTTACAGCTTGGCCGTGGAACTGATGGCGCGGTCCTAAGCCGAGCGCGTGCAGTCCGGTTTGCCGCTCTTTCCATCTTGATGATAAAATTAATGGACAGAACCGCGGCATCCGCCTAAGTGAGGCATCCGCGCCCATCACGCAATGTCGGCGACGCGCCCACCATGTTGACCAAAAAGGGAAAATACGGGCTCAAGGCAATGGTGCATCTGGCCGGCCGGCCGCCTGGTGAACCTTCGCTTGTCACCGAAATCGCCACGCAGAACGCAATCCCCAAGAAATTTCTCGACACCATCCTCGGCGAATTGCGCAACGCCGGACTGGTCAATTCCAAGAAGGGCAAAGGCGGCGGCTATACGCTCGCCCGATCGGCGCAGGAGATTCGCGTCGGCCACATCATCCGCATTCTCGACGGGCCGCTCGCCCCGATCCAATGCGCGAGCAAGACATCGTATCGGCGCTGCGACGACTGCAAAGACGAGAAACATTGCGGAGTACGGCTCGTCATGCTCGAAGCGCGCGAGGCGATCGCGACGGTTCTCGACAGCCGCACGCTCGCCGATATGCGCGCCTTCGCCATGCGCGGCGACGCGGAATTGACCTATCACATATGATCGGCGCAA
>JASHSW010000012.1 GCA_030038595.1 Methylovirgula sp. | reverse complement strand
ACCACGGCCATTCTTTCCAAGACGCAGGTCAATCTGAAACTCATTCCCGGCGTCGACGGCAAGCCCGGTATATGTCAGCTCGTCGGCTATAATCTGAGCGACATTTCGGTAAAAGGCTCGTGGATCGGTCCCGGCCGGCTGCACCTCGTGCCGCACGTCAATGCGCCGGTCGCCGATCTACCGGTGCGCCGCATCGTTGCCGCGCATCATTTCATCGCCGATCTCACGTTGCCTTACGGCCGCGTGCTTCACGATTATCTGAACCATTGAGACGGGAGATCGCCGCTCCTGCGGAACGGATTGGAGCGGCGGCCGGCGCTATTCGGCAAGATTCGGTGCGGAGCGCGGCGGCAGACTGGCGGATCGCGGCCTTCCGCCTCGAACCCACTCGCCGAAACCGTCGAGGATCAGGTAGAGCACCGGGGTCGTATAGAGGGTGAGCATCTGGCTGAGGATCAGGCCGCCGACGATCGATATGCCCAGCGGCCGGCGGATCTCGCCGCCTTCGCCGAAGCTCAACGCCAGCGGAACCGCGCCGAAAATGGCGGCGGCGGTGGTCATCATAATCGGCCGGAAGCGCAGCAGACAGGCCTGGAAGATCGCGTCGCGCGCATTCATCCCTTCTCGGCGCGCTTCGATCGCGAAGTCGATCATCATGATCGCGTTTTTCTTCACGATGCCGATCAACAGAATCACGCCGATCAGAGCAATGATGCTGAACTCCGAATGGAATGCCATCAAGGCGAGCAACGCGCCGACCCCCGCCGAAGGCAGCGTCGAGAGAATCGTAATCGGGTGAATGTAGCTCTCGTAAAGGATACCGAGAACGATGTAGACCGCGACGACCGCCGCAGCGAGCAACAGCGGTTCGTTCGAAAGCGAGGACTGGAACAGCTCGGCGGTGCCTTGCAGGCTGCCGCGGACCGTCGCCGGCATGTGCAGGCTCTCGACGGTCCGCTCGATCTCCGCCGCGGCCTGCCCCAACGACGCGCCGGGCGCCAAGTTGAAGGATAGGGTCGTTGCGACGAACAGACCGGAATGATTGACCGAAAGCGGCGTATTGCCGGTGGCGAAATGCGCCACGGCGGCGAGTGGAACCATCGTCTCGAGATTGGTGCTCACCGCCGCTCCGGCCGAGGCGCTGCCGTGGCCGGTATTGGCGATGGCGTTGGTCTCGGCGTTGCGGGCGGTGTTGATCACCGCATTGGCCGAAGCGGAGTTCGTCGTGGAGGAACCGACCGGTGGGGCGCTCGCCGCAACCGTCCCGACCGGCGCGTTGCTGCTCTGTGTGCCGCTTGGCGGCGCGTCGGCGGTGCTGATGTAGATATTCTTGAGCGTGTCGGGGCTCTGCCAATAGCGCGGCGCGACTTCCATCACGACGTGGTATTGGTTGACGGCGCTATAGATGACGGAAACCTGTCGCTGCCCGAAGGCGTCGTAAAGCGTGTTGTCGATCTGCACCGGCGTGAGGCCGAGCCGCGAGGCCGTGTCGCGATCGATGATGACGTCCGATTCCAGGCCCTTTTGCTGTTGATCGGAACTGAGGTCCGTGAGAATCTTGCTCCCTTGTAAGGCCTTCAACAGCTTTTGCGACCAAGTGTAGACTTGCGTCGCATCGTCGCCCTGCAACGTGTATTGGTATTCCGCGTTGCTCTGCCTGCCGCCGACCCGGATGTCCTGCACCGCCTGCAGATAGAGACGCGCGCCGGGGATGACGGCCATCTTATGGCGCAGCGAGGCAATGACCTGCTGGGCGGAACGCTTACGCTGCGAGAGCGGCTTCAGAGTCACATAGGCCGAACCCTCGTTCGCGCCCGAGCGCGCTCCGCCGCTACCGGCTCCGGTAAACCCGATGATGCTTTGGACGGCGGGATCGGCCTGTACGATCGCCATCAACTGCGCCATTTTCTTTTTCATCGCCTGGAAGGAGATGCTCTGGTCGGCTTGGATCGATCCAACCAAACGGCCGGTATCCTGTTCCGGGAAGAAGCCCTTCGGAATGACGAGGAAGAGAAGCACGGTCGTGGCCAGCGCGGTGGCTAACATCAGCATGATGAATGCCCGATGCCGCAGCGCCCAGGCGAGGCTGTGCTCATAACCGCGCAGGAGGATGGAAAAAGGATTTCGCCAACGTCGATTCTCGCGAGGCGGGCGCACCCGCAAAATCAGCGAACACAACATCGGTGTCGCGGTCAGCGAAATCAGCAAGGAGATCAGAATCGCCATCGACAAGGTTACGGCGAATTCACGGAATAGGCGGCCGAGCAGGCCGCCCATCAGCAGAATCGGCGTGAAGACGGCGATGAGCGAGATACTGATCGAAGTGACTGTAAAGCCGACCTCGCGCGCGCCGAGCAGCGCGGCTTGGAAGCGAGGAACGCCCGCCTCCACGTGGCGGGTGATATTTTCCAGCACGACGATCGCATCGTCGACGACGAACCCAGTGGCAATCGTCAACGCCATCAGCGAGAGCGTATCGAGGCTGTAGTTCAGGAGATACATCGCCCCGAACGTGCCGATGATCGACACCGGTACGGCGACGCTCGGAACCAGCGCGGCGCGCGCATTGCCGAGAAACAGGAAGACTATCAAGATCACCAGTCCCACGGCGATCACCAACGTGCGCTCGGTATCGTGCAGCGAGGTGCGGATCGTGAGGCTTCGATCCGAAGCCAGCAAGAGATTCACATCGCGCGGCATTGCGGCGCGCAGATAGGGTAGTTCGGCTTTGACTCCGTCGACCGCCTGAATGATGTTTGCCCCCGGTTGCCGGAAGATGATGACCAGAACCGCCGGCTTGCCGTTCGCCAATCCTTCGTTGCGGAGATCTTCGACCGAGTCTTCGACCTCGCCGAGGTCGGACAAGTGAATTGCATTGCCGTTGCGATAGCCGACGATGAGCGGCTTGTAGTCGGAGGCCTTCGTCGCCTGATCGTTGGTGTAGATCTGATAATGCCAGCCGCCGTCTTCGATCGCGCCTTTCGGACTATCGGCGTTGGCGGATGCAAGCGCGGCTCGCACGTCCTCGAGAGAGACGCCGTATTTGAACAGAGCGGTGGGATTGAGTTCGACGCGCACCGCGGGCAGCGCGCCGCCAGCGACGATGACCTGGCCGATGCCGCTGAGCTGCGACAGGCGCTGTTGAAGAACGTTGCTAGCCGAATTGTAAAGTTCGCCCGGCGTCAAGGTCTTCGACGTCAACGCAAGGATGAGGATCGGCGCATCGGCCGGATTGATCTTGCGATAGGTCGGATTCTGCTTCAAACTGGTCGGCAAATCGGCCATCGAGGCATTGATCGCCGCCTGCACATCGCGCGCCGCGCCGTTGATGTCGCGATCGAGGCTGAACTGCAGCGTGATCCGCGTCTGCCCTACGCTGCTCATCGACGACATCTCGGTGACGTCGGCGATCTGCCCGAGCCTTCGTTCGAGCGGACTAGCGACGCTTGTCGCCACGGTGTCGGGGCTGGCTCCCGGCAGGCTCGCTTGCACGGATATCGTCGGAAAATCGACCTGCGGCAAGGGTGCGACAGGCAGCTGCGTGAAACCCAATATTCCGGCGATCGCGATGCCGGCGGTAAGCAGGGTGGTGGCGACCGGCCGGCGGATGAAAGGCGACGAAAGATTCATTCGCCTGCCTCGCGCGGGCTAAGCCGGCCTGCGGCGCGCGACGGCGAGAACCAAAGCGCCAGACGATCGAAGTAGAGATAGATGACCGGCGTCGAAAACAGCGTCAACACCTGGCTGAAGATCAGCCCGCCGACGATCGCGACGCCGAGCGGACGGCGCAGTTCCGAGCCTGTGCCGGTGCCCAACATCAGGGGCAGCGCGCCGAGGATCGCCGCCATCGTCGTCATCAAAATCGGCCGGAAGCGCAACAGGCAGGCCTGATAGATCGCATCGCGCGGCGCCAAACCTTCGTTGCGTTCGGCGTCGAGCGCGAAGTCGATCATCATGATCGCGTTCTTCTTCACGATGCCGATCAGCAAAATGATGCCGATGATGGCGATCACGTCGAGCTCGTCGCCGGCGAGCATCAGCGACAACAGTGCCCCGACCCCGGCCGATGGCAACGTCGAAAGGATCGTGATCGGATGGATGAAGCTCTCGTAGAGGACGCCGAGCACGATGTACATCGTAATGACGGCGGCGATGATGAGCATGAGCTCGTTGCTGAGCGAGGCACTGAAGGCCGCGGCGCTGCCCTGCATCGAGGAAATGAAGCTGATCGGCAAGCCGAGGCTCTTCTCCGCCTGATCGATCGCCGTGACCGCCTCGCCGAGCGAGGAACCCGGAGCGACGTCGAAGGAAATGTCGGTGGCCGGGAACTGGCCGTAATGGGTGATCAGCAACGGCCCCGGCCGCTGGTCCACGTGAATGATCGCCGAGAGCGGCACCTGTCCGTTGGTGGTCGAGGTAGACGAGGGAAGATAAAGCGTGTTGAGCGAGTTGAGCGCATGCTGGAGATCCGGCGAGGCCTCCATGATGACGCGATACTGGTTGGATTCAGTATAGATCGTCGAAATGATGCGCTGCCCGAAGACGTCGTAGAGCATGTTGTCGACGGTCGCCATGGTGATCCCGAAGCGGCTCGCGGTGGATCGATCCACCACGAGGTCGACGGCGCGGCCTTGGTCCTGCATATCGCTCGCGACGTTGGCGATCTGCGGAAGAGTTTGCAGGCGTTGCACGAGTCGCGGCGCCCAAGTCTGCAGCTCGCTCGTGTTGGGATTTTCCAGCACGAAATGGTATTGCGCGCGGCTGACGCCCGTATCGATGGTGAGATCCTGCACCGGCTGCATATAGAGCTTGATGCCTTCGACCCCCGCCGTCTCATGCTGCAGGCGGCGGATGACTTCCGTCACGTTGTGCTGGCGTGCGTCGTGCGGCCTCAGATTGATGAGGAATCTGCCGCTGTTCAGCGTCATGTTGGTGCCATCGACGCCGACGAACGAACTGAGGCTGGCGACATCCTCGTCCTTGAGCACGGCGGCGGCGAGCGCCTCTTGCCTGTCGCACATGGCTTCGAAGGAAATGCCTTGCGCCGCCTCCGTGATGCCCTGGATCATGCCGGTATCCTGCACCGGGAAAAAGCCTTTCGGAATCGCAATGTAGAGGAGGATCGTCACGGCGAGGGTGGCGATGGCGACCAACAGCGTCAGCGGCTGGTGCCCCAGTACGACGTTGAGAGCCCGGCCGTATTGCCGGATGATCCAGTTAAAGGCGCGCTCGGCGCGGACATCGAACCGGCTGCGTTCGGATTCGCGGCGATGCCGCAACAGCTTCGCACAGAGCATCGGCACGAGCGTCAAAGAGACCACCGCCGAAATCACGATCGTCACGGCGAGCGTCAGCGCGAATTCGTGGAAGAGACGGCCGACGACGTCGCCCATGAAGAGCAGCGGGATTAGAACCGCGATCAGCGATACCGTCAGCGAAATGATCGTGAAACCGATCTGTCCCGAGCCGTGCAGCGCCGCCTGCAACGGGCCTTCGCCCGCTTCGACGTAGCGCGAAATGTTCTCGATCATGACGATTGCGTCGTCGACGACGAACCCGGTCGAGATCGTCAGCGCCATCAGCGAGAGGTTGTCGAGGCTGAATCCGAGCAGATACATCGCCCCGAACGTGCCGACGAGCGACAACGGTACCGAGAGGCTCGGAATGACGGTTGCCGGCAGGTTGCGCAAAAAGAGGAAAATGACGAGCACGACCAACGCCACGGCCAGGAAAAGCTCGAATTCCACGTCGGCGACGGAGGCACGGATCGTCGTCGTGCGGTCGCTCATCACGGTGATATTCAGCGCCGCAGGCAGCGATGTTTCGATCTTCGGAAGCAGACGCTTGATCCCGTCTACAACCTGGATCACGTTGGCGCCGGGCTGGCGCTGAATGTTGAGGATGATTGCCGGAGTCTTGTTCGCCCAGGCGGCAATCTTGGTGTTCTCCGGCCCGCGCACGGTGGTTGCAACGTCGGATAGGCGCACCGGATTGCCGTTGCGATAGGCGATAATCACGCTATTGAACTGGTTTGCGGCAGTCAGCTGGTCGTTGGCGTTGATCGTGGAGGACTGCGCCGGCCCGTCGAAACTTCCCTTGGGCGTATTGACGTTGACGTTGCCAATGATGGTGCGGATGTCGTCGATGTTCAGTCCGTAGGCGGCAAGCGCGCGAGGATTGAGCTGCACGCGGATCGCCGGCCGGTTGCCGCCGCTGACGCTGACCAGTCCGACGCCGGCTTGCTGGGATATTTTCTGCGCGAGGCGCGTCTCGGCCAGATCCTCGATCGTGGTCAGCGGCAACGTGGAGGAAGTGACGGCGAGCGTGAGGATCGGCGCGTCGGCCGGATTGATCTTCGCGTAAACCGGCGGGTTCGGCAGATCGCTCGGCAATAGGTTGTTGGAGGCATTGATCGCCGCCTGCACTTCCTGCTCGGCGACATCGAGGCTGAGGCTGAGGTCGAATTGCAGCGTGATGACCGAAGCGCCGGCCGAACTCGCCGAGGTCATCTGATTGAGGCCCGGCATCTCGCCGAGCTGGCGCTCGAGCGGCGCCGTCACCGACGAGGTCATCACCTCGGGGCTTGCGCCGGGATAGAACGTCTGGACCTGAATGGTCGGGTAGTCCACTTCCGGCAGGGCGGAAAGCGGCAGAAACCGATAGGCGAACAGCCCTGAGAGCAGGATCGCCGCCATGATCAGAGAGGTTGCGACCGGCCGCAGAATGAAGGTTTGCGACGGATTCATCGCGCCGGTTCTCCTCGGCCTCTGAAGCTCACTGGGCTTTATGCCGATGTTGGTGGGCCGGCGACGCCGGCGCGCCGTTCTTGCCTGTTTGCGCGGCCGGGATCCTGACGCGCGCGCCGTCGCTCAGCCGGTCGGTGCCGTCGGTCACGACGCGGTCACCGGGATTGAGGCCGGAGAGAATTTGGACCATGCCGTTGTCGCTCGGCCCGAGCGTCACGGGGCGCACCGAAACGGTGCTGTCCGGATCGACGATATAGACGTAAGTCCCCGGCGCGCCGCGCTGGATGGCGGCGGTCGGCGCGGTGACGACGTTCTTCAAGGTGCGCACCAGCAAGCGCACGTTGACGAATTGATTGGGAAAGAGCGCGTTGTCGGGATTCGGAAATTCGGCGCGGAATTTGACCATTCCCGTCGTCGTATCGATCTCGTTATCGAGGGCGGTGACTTTTCCGGTCCCTAGTTCGGTCACGTTGGCGCGGTCATACGCCGTCGCGGCGAGGACCACGCCGGCGTTCGTCTGCGCGGTGATCGGGGGAATATCGTCTTCGGGCAGCGAAAAGATGACCGAGATCGGCTGCAATTGCGTCAATACCGCGAGGCCGTTGGTGTCGGTCGTCTGTACGTAGTTGCCGGGATCGACAAGGCGCAGGCCGACCCGCCCGGTGACCGGCGAAACGATGTGGCAATACTCGATGTTAAGCTTCTCCTGATCGATCTCGGCCTGATCGAGTTGCACGGAGCCTTCATACTGCTTGACCACATAGACTTGGTCTTCGGCCTGTTGCCGGGCGATCGAATTCTGATTGACCAGAGTTTGATAGCGGGCGAGGTCCATCTTCGCCTGTTCGAGCAGACCCTGGTCGTGCACCAACTGCCCTTCGTATTGCTGTTCCAGGAGCTGATAGGGCCGCTGATCGATTTGCGCCAGAAAATCGCCCTTCTTCACCATCTGCCCTTCTTGGAAGGCGACCTGCGTGAGCTGACCGTTGATCTGCGTTCTCACGGTAACAGTCTGCAGCGGGGTCACCGCTCCCAATCCGTCATCGACGATGCGGATGTCCCCGGTGCCAATGGTCGCGACTCCGACGGACTGCGGCGCCGAAGCGGCGTGTTCGGACCGCGACGGCTGCGCGCTTGGCGCGAGCACCCGGTAGGCGCCGTAGGCAAGCCCGACGATTACAAGGAGACCGATCAGAAATCCGACGATCCGCCGGCCCCGCGACATCGGTTGGGC
>JASHSW010000108.1 GCA_030038595.1 Methylovirgula sp. | reverse complement strand
GGTGTTGCAACGAGTTGATGACGTCCTGCGTCGTCAACGATCGCGCCTTCAGCCTATTCGGATCGAGCCAGATCCGCATCGCGTATTGGCCGGCGCCGAAAATGTTGACGTTGCCGACGCCTGGCAGCCGCGCCAGCTCGTCTTTCAGGTGAATGGTCGCGTAATTGGCAAGATAAAGGGAATCATAGCGCCGGTCCGGCGAAGACAGCGTCACAAAGAGCAGTACCGCCGTCGATTTCTTCTGCACCGTTACGCCCTGCGCCTGCACGGCCAACGGCAGCGAGGCGAGAGCGCTCGCCACGCGATTCTGGACGAGAATTTGCGCAAAATTAATGTCGGTGCCGATCTTGAAGGTGACGGTGAGCGTATAGGTGCCGTCGGAGGCGCTGGTCGACTGCATGTAGATCATGCCTTCGACGCCGTTCACCTGCTGTTCGATCGGCAGCGCTACGGTTTCGGCCAGCGTGCGGGCGCTGGCGCCCGGATAGCTGGTCGTCACCTGAATGGTCGGCGGGACGACATTCGGATATTGCGCGACCGGCAAGTTGAACAGCGCAACCGCGCCGATCACCACGATCAGGATCGCCAGCACGTTGGCGAGGACCGGGCGCTCGATGAAGAATTTCGAAATCATCGGCGCGCCTTCTACTTCGCGCCGGTGTCGGACGGGGAGACGATTGCCTGTGGCTCCGGCTGAACCTTTTGGCCGGGCGTCGCCTGCAACAATCCATCGACGACGACCAGATCTTGCGGCTGGAGTCCGGTCTGGACGACGCGCAATTCGCCGAACGATTCGCCGAGCGTCACGCCGCGCTGTTCGACGACGTCATTCGCGTTGACGACCAGCACGTAGCGGCCGCTCTGGTCGCTGCCGATTGCGACCTCGGGTACCAGGAGCGCGTTCATCGGCCTGAGCGGCACGTGCACGCGCACGTAGTAGCCGGGCAGCAGGCGAATATCCTTGTTCTCCAATATCCCGCGCAGCGCCAGCGTGCCGGTCGAGGGATCGACATTGGGGGCGATGTAGTCGATCACCCCCCGATAGGGAAAGCCTTGATCGGTTTGCAATCCGACTTCGACCGGCACTTTGTTGACGATGTCTCGCGTCGTGATGCCGTGCTCGGCCATGCTGGCGCGGATCGTCTGGACATCGCGCTCGCTGATCGTGAAGTTCACCCAGATAGGCTCGAGTTGGATGATGCTGGCGAGTTCGGTCGCGGAGTTGGTGCCGACCAGTTCGCCGATCGAGACGAGCCTTTGGGTGACCGTGCCGTCGAAAGGCGCCATCACCTGCGTATAGCCGTAATTGATCTGCGCCTGTTGAAGATTGGCCGCGTCTTGCGCGACGGTGGCCTGGTCGAGATCGCGCTGCGCGCGGGCCTTGTCGAGAGTGGCCTGGGTCGAGACCTGCCGCTCTTGCAGGGCCGATTGGCGCGCAAACTCGGCCTGCGATTGCACCAGCTGCGCCTTCGCTCCGTCCAGGGCCGCCTTCGCCTCGTCGACCTTCAGTTTGTAAGGCTCGGGCTCGATCACAAACAGCGTTGTGCCCTTTTTCACCTCGGCGCCGTCCTGATAATCGATGCTCTGCACGAAACCTTGTACGCGAGCGACCAGCTTTACGCTGTTGACGGCGGCGGTATTGCCGGTGGCTTCGAGATAGGGCGTCACCTTTTGCTGCAGCGGATGGGCGACGCCGACCTTCGGCGGCGGCGGCGGAACGAACGTATTTTGCCGCCCGCAGGCCAAGAGCGGCATGCAGCAAACAAAGACCGCCGCGGCGCGCATAGCCGCAGCTCGTTTCAAGATCGTCGGCATCCATTCCCCCGCCGAGTCGGACGGCCGAGACGCGTGTCCGAGTGTTCAAAATGCTATAATCTTGGCCTTCAAACGCAACGCAAATCGATCGCGCGCCACCGCCGCGCCGGCCGTACAATTCCCCATTCTCCCACGCCCGCCGCTAATGTGCCATGAAAACCGGCAAATTGGCTTCGGCGAGAATCTGGCTCGTCGCACCGCCGAAGATCATCTGCCGCAGACGGCTTTGCGTGTAACCGCCCTTGATGAGCAGATCGGCGCCGACCGATCGCGCCGTTACCAGCACCGCGAGTCCGGGCGTCTTGGCGGTGGCATGCGCGGCGATGGCGCGCGCCGCCACGCCGTGGCGTTGAAGATTCTCCACCAGTTGCTCCTCGTTCGGTCCCGGCAGACTCGATCCCGGGATGGAAAACACCGGAACGTCCTTGGCGAGAAGCAGCAGAGGCATGGCAAAGGCGACGCTGCGCGCCGTTTCCGAACTGCCGTTCCAGGCGACCGCGATACATTCGCCGAGTTGCGCCGGGGCGCGGGGCGGGGCGATCAACAGCGGCCGGCCGCTTTCGATCAGTGCCGATTCAAGCGTCGATTTGCGCGGCTGCTGCGGCCCCGCACCGGGGCGCCCGACCGCGATGATATCGAAGACGCGGCCGTACTCGCCGACGCCGTTGTCGGAGACGAGAACGTCCTTCGTCCAGCCATACGATGGTCCCTGCCCATCGTCGGCGCGCGGCTCGATGCCGTGATCGCGCATAAAGGTCTCGAACGTATCGCGCGCATCCTCAAGGAGGTCGCGGCGCACGTTGTCATCGAACATCACTCCGTCGAGTGAGAAATCGGCGGCGACGATTTGCGTCAGATCCGGGCCGAGCGCGACGCCCTCCATGTAGCTGCCGAACCGCAACGCGAGGAGCCGCGCCGTCTCGAGCACCGCCGAGATCGCGGCATGAGCTTCAACGGGAATGAGAATGGACTTCATCGACGGCGTCCCCGCAGCCTATGATGCACGAATTCCGGGCAAGGTACACCGGCGGCAATTCCTCTCCCGCTTGCGGGAGAACGAACTTATCATAACACGATTGTGAGGCGCTCGGCGGCACGCGTGATGCCCGTATAGAGCCAGCGGTCGCGATGTTCGCGAAACGCGCCGCTCTCGTCGAACAGCACAACGTTGCCCCATTGCGAGCCCTGCGCCTTATGCACGGTCAGGGCGTAGCCGTAGTCGAACTCGTCCGAATCCCGGCGCAGCGCGTAGGGAATTTCTTCCGCCCCCGTGAAAAACTCGGGCAGCACGCCGATCCGCAGCGGCTTGCGGCTTGCTTCCTCCTCCGGCACCACGGTGAAGCGCAGTTTCTTGCGGCGCACGCCGCTCGCCGTCAGCACCGTCCAGAGCGAGCCGTTGAGAAGGCCCTTTTTGCGGTCATTCTTCAGGCAAACGAGCTTGTCGGCGGGCTCCGGCAGCGGATGATTGCGGCCCAGCAGTTCGCGCATTCGCCTGTTGTAGGCGCGTCGCGTGCGGTTCAGTCCGACTAGGATCTGATCGGCCTCGGTCACCTCTTCGGCGTCGATTTCGTCGCGCCCCACGACGCGGCTCTCGCCGAACGTGCCGGCGTCCAAACGACCGCCTTGGCGGACCAGCATCGAGAGCCGGATGATCGGGTTGTCCGCCGCCTGCCGGTGCACGTCGGTCAGCATGGCGTCGGGTGTGCCGTCGGTGAAATAGCCGCCGCCCTTGATCGGCGGAAGCTGCGCGGGATCGCCGAGCACCAGCACCGGCGTGCCGAAAGAAAGAAGGTCGCGGCCGAGTTCGGGATCGACCATCGAACATTCGTCGATGATGACGAGACGCGCCTTGCCTACGGGGCTGTCTTCGTTGAGTTCGAAGATCGGCTCTTCGACGTCGATCTCGCGGGCGCGATAGATCAGGCTATGGATGGTACGCGCGTCCTTGCAGCCTTTGGAGCGCATCACCAATGCCGCTTTGCCCGTAAAGGCGGCGAAAAGAACCCCGCCGTCCGATCCCTCGGCAATGCCGCGGGCGAGCGTCGTCTTGCCGCTACCGGCATAGCCGAAGAGACGGAAGACTTGCGGCTCGCCGCGTTTCAACCACGCGCTGACGGCTTTCAGTGCCGCATCCTGTTGCGGTGACCATGCCATTCTATATTCGGCTCCCCAAAGATTTCACGCCCGCGCGACGAAATTAGTTTGGATTTATATCAGTTCTAAATTCGCAATGACGAAGTTTTGCTTTCACAATTTCAAGGTTAGAACTGGATCAACGCATTCGAGACTGCTATGGCGGCGCCATTCATCGATCAATCAAGCGCCCACGGATGGCGCAGCATGGAGCCAACCCGAATGAACGCAAATCGATCCGGAGAAACCTTCGCGCTTGCCCGCAGGCCGATCCGCAGTGCCGGCATTAGTCGCCAAATATTCTTTGCTCTGCTCGGCGCCGCTTTTGCAGTCCCGGCCTATGCCGATATGTTGACCTTTACGATCGAGTTTCACGACGGCAAGATCACGCCGCAGCGCACCGAGGTGCCGGCAAACCAGCAGTTTAAGATCGAGTTTCACAATACGGGAGCGACCGCGGCGGAATTCGAAAGCCACAAACTTCACAAAGAGCATGTGTTGGCGCCGAAGAGCCGTTCAGTCCTCGTATTTCAGCCTTTGAAGCCGGGCGCATATACTTATTTCGACGATTTCCATCCTTCCAGCGGCCCGCAGCCGGTGTTGGAAGCGAAATAGTCGGCGCTCGTAAACGGCGCGGGTCCGCTAGGCGTGCTCGAGGTGGCGGAAGGCTTCGACCACGCGTTCATAGACGGGCCGTTTAAAGGGAACGACGAGTTCGGCAAGCCGGTCCATCTTCTCCCAGC
>JASHSW010000107.1 GCA_030038595.1 Methylovirgula sp. | reverse complement strand
AAACCGCCGCGACGAAACGGCGCTGCACCAGTTGACCCGCGCCCATATGCGGCTCGTTATCGCAATGTCGATCCGCTTCCGGCATTACGGCCTGCCGGTCAACGATCTGATTCAAGAAGGCCACGTCGGCCTGCTACAGGCCGCCTCGCGGTTCGATCCGGAACGCGAGGTGCGTTTCTCGACCTATGCGACTTGGTGGATCCGGGCCGCGATCCAAGACTACATCCTGCGCAATTGGTCGATCGTGCGGGGCGGCACCAGCTCTTCGCAGAAGGCGCTGTTCTTCAACCTGCGCAGGTTGCGCGCCAAACTGGCGATCAGCGGCACTGGGTCGGCGGCGGTTTTCGATCAGATCGCCGCGACGCTTGGGGTGCACAGGGCCGACGTCGAGCTGATGGATGCGCGGTTTTCCGGCCCCGACGTGTCGCTCAATGCCACGATTTCGGAAAGCGACGCTTCGCCTTCGACGCAGCGCCTCGATCTCCTCCCCGACGACGGCCCGTTGCCGGACGAAATCGTCGAAGGCACGATCGATGCCGACCGGCGGGCGATCTGGCTCGAGAACGCCCTGAAAAGCCTGACGGCGCGCGAACTCGACATCTTGCGCCAGCGGCGCCTCGTCGAAAACGCCGCGACGCTGGAATCGCTCGGCGGCCGGCTCGGCATCTCCAAAGAGCGCGTCCGGCAAATCGAGAGTCGCGCGCTCGACAAACTGCGCCGGGCATTGATCGAGCATCACCCGGAAGCGAATGGGTCTGTCGCAAGCAAAAGGCCCGGCGCGGTGGCCGGGCCTCTGCATTCCTGATCGCCGCTTACGCAGCTTCCTCGACGCCGTCGTCTGAATCCCCGCCTGCGGCATCGCTGTCGCCTTCCTCGGCTTTGCCGCGCCGCGGACCTTTCTGCAGCTGCGATTCGATGACCTTCAAAGACTCCGTATCGGTCAGCTTTTGGACGACGGCGATCTCGCGCGCCACGCGGTCGAGCGCCGCCTCATAAAGCTGCCGCTCCGAATAGGACTGCTCCGGCTGCGCTTCCGAGCGATAGAGGTCACGCACCACCTCGGCGATGGCGACAAGATCGCCGGAATTGATCTTCGCCTCGTATTCCTGGGCACGCCGCGACCACATGGTCCGCTTGACCCTGGCGCGGCCGGTGAGCGTGGTGAGCGCCTGTTTGACGACCTCCGAGCTGGCAAGCTTGCGCATGCCAACGCTGACCGTCTTCGGCGTCGGAACCTTTAAGATCATCTTGTCCTTGGCAAAGCTGATCACGAACAATTCGAGTTTGAAGCCCGCGACTTCCTGTTCCTCGATGGCGAGGATCTGGCCGACGCCATGCGCCGGATAGACGATATATTCCGCCGGCTTGAAGCCGAGCTTCACGGTCCCGGGCGGTTTGGGCACAGGCCTAAAGCCCGACAGGCGGATGTCGCCGGGGCGTGTCTCGAAAGGCCGCGGCAGCGGAGCTTGCATCCCGGCCGTCGGCGCCGGGGCGCCGGCCCGGGCCTGCTGCGGCGCAGCTCCCGTCGATTTCCTTTGGCCCTTCTCGGCGGCCGGCGCGGATTCGCGGCTCTTCGGAGCGAGTTTTCGGGTAGTTGCACGCAGCGCCAGCACCGCCGCGGCATGGGCGCGGCGTTCCGAGAGGACTTTCTGCGTCTCGTTACGCGCCGGCTGGCGCGGCGCAGCGCTCTTGCGAAGCTTGGACGGCGCAACCGAGCGCGACTTGCCATGAGCGGCCGGGTGTTTTGCCCGGCGGAGCCGTGCGGCCGCCGATTTGGCGGAAGGCTTGCGCGCCTTATTCCGCGCCGCCGCCGCCTTCTTCAGCCGCGCCAGCGCCGCAGCGACACGATTGCGCGCCGCGATCTTGCTACGCGACCCGGTGGTCGTCCGGGCCGGCTTGCGCGCCACCTTAACCGGTGCCTTGACAGACGACCGGCGGGCGCGCGGCATGGAAGCCGTCCGGGTCCTCTTCGGTGCAGCCTGCCGCTTGGCGCTTTTCGCCCCCCCACGCCGCGGCTTTCCGGCCACGAGCTTGGTTTTGCGAGATTTTCCGGTCTTTTTGACGGACATACGCGGCAAACTCCTAGTTGGCTCCGCTGTGGAGACGGAACATGGAGGCAACAGAACGGCTTCTGTCACCTTTCGACGCCACAATCCGGCCTCCGGACCGCGGCACAGCCCTTTGAGGACCATCCGGGCGATGCAAACTCAGGCCAATTGATCGCTACCCGGAGATATATAGTGAAAATACGCCCGATGATTCCGCTAGGTAACCAGGCGCGTCCGGATGATCAAAGCCGGCCGACAACATACGAAAATACCACAACAAGAGGTAAAAATCAAAGAATTACCCACCCCCGGCGCCCCCTGGGACGCCGCTGCGCAGGCGCATCTCTTTCCTTGTGGTTAATCGCCCTCGCCGGGTTCGGGCGAAAAATAAAGCTCAAATTTGTTCGGCTTGCCGTCGAATTCCTTGGCATCCGGCGGGTGCGGGCGCTTATGCGCAATGTTCGGCCAGGTCTTCGCCATATCGGCGTTCAGCTTGAGCCATTTTTCGAGCCCTTTCTCGGTATCCGGCTTGATGGCGTTGGCCGGGCATTCGGGCTCGCAGACGCCGCAATCGATGCATTCGTCGGGGTGGATCACGAGCATATTCTCGCCCTCGTAGAAACAGTCCACGGGGCAGACTTCCACGCAGTCCGTGTACTTGCACTTGATGCAATTCTCGACGACGACGTACGTCATTCCACTTCTCCGCGCGGGACCTTCGGCGCGCACCGTTCCGCAGCATTGGGTTGCTATCGCCTTTGTGCCGCTTAGGCAAGCAAGTCGCGGTCGGATGGACGGACGTGTTGCGCGCCGTTCTAACTCTCGACATCTTCGAACAGAGCGCGGGCCTCGCAGCTTGGGCCGCGACGCGTGGCTATGCCCAGAATGCGTAGGACGCGTACCCGTCGTTCGAGTGCGATCGTCAGAACGTCGCCCCTGCCGACCGGCTTCGATGCAATATCGGTGCGGCGCGCATCGATCCTGACAAAACCCTCTTCGACAAGGCGCACTGCTTCTCGGCGCGTTTTGACGAGGCGGGCGAACCACAGCCATTTGTCGAGCCGTTGCCGCTCAGCAGCCGTGGCGGGAACTGGAGCATGGGAGCGCATCGACTATCCGCACTTCCAACCGCATCCGACATAAGACCGCGGCCGTGTTCGTTCAAGCGGGCGGCCGCAGTGGAGTTTTCCGCAATCCGCTGATCTACTATCCGTGCATCGGCGGTCTACGGCGATATTTTCATGCACGACGCAATCATCATCGGCGGCGGCCATAACGGCCTCGTTTGCGCCTTTTACCTCGCCGCGGCGGGATTGAAGCCGCTCGTCCTCGAGCGTCGCGATAAGGTCGGCGGCGCGGCGGTGACGGAGGAGTTTCACCCGGGCTTCCGCAATTCGCTCGCCGCCTATACCGTTTCGCTGCTCGATCCGAAAATCATCCGCGACCTGGATCTCGTCGCGCACGGACTGAAAATTGTCGAGCGCAAGCTTGCCAATTTTCTGCCGCAGCAAGACGGGCGCTATTTGAAGATCGGCGCCGGGCGCACGAAAGCGGAAGTCGCCAAATTTTCTGCGCACGATGCGGAGCGTCTCGACGCCTACGCGGCGCGGCTCGATGTGCTGGCTGACATCTTGCGCGAACTCGCGCGCGAGACGCCGCCCAACGTCGCCGGCGGTCCGCCGCTGAAGATGCTCGGCGAACTCGTCAAGACCGGCCGCCTCGCCAACCGGCTGCGCCGGTTGGGGATCGAGACGCAGCGCGACATCGTCGAAGTCTTCACGAGTTCGGCCGGCGATTACCTCGACCATTGGTTCGAATGCGCGCCGCTCAAGGCCGCCTTCGGCTTCGACGCGATCGTCGGCACTTATGCAAGCCCGTATGCGCCGGGCACCGCCTATGTGCTGCTGCATCATTGTTTTGGGGAAGTGAACGGGCGCAAAGGTCAATGGGGCCATGCGATCGGCGGCATGGGAGCGATCAGCGAGGCCGTCGCGCGTGCGGCGCGCGCGCAAGGCGCCGAGATCCGCGTCTCGTCACCGGTGAAAGAGCTGCTGATCGAGAAGGGCGGCGCTGCCGGGGTTGTCACCGAGGCCGGCGAAATTTTTCGCGCCCCGATCGTTGCAGCCAACGTCAACCCGAAACTGCTCTACCGCGATCTCGTGCCGCGCGACGCGTTGCCGGACGACTTTCGCGAGCGGATCGACAAATACCGCTGCGGCTCCGGCACGTTCCGCATGAACGTCGCGCTTTCCGAACTGCCGGATTTCGCCGCATTGCCGGGTCGCGCGCTCGCCGAGCATCATACGGCGGGCATCATTTTCGCACCGTCGCTCGCCTATATGGAAGAAGCCTATTTCGACGCGCGACGCTTCGGCTGGTCGAGGCAGCCGATCGTCGAAATGGTGATCGCCTCAAGCCTCGATCCGACGCTCGCGCCGAAAGGCGCCCATGTCGCAAGCCTGTTCTGCCAGCATGTCGCGCCGACGCTGCCGGAGGGCGCGTCGTGGGACGAACATCGCGACGAAGTGGCCGAGCTGATGATTGCCACTGTCAACGCCTACGCGCCGAACTTCAAGGCGTCGGTGATCGCCCGGCAGATTTTCTCGCCGCTCGATTTGGAGCGCACGTTCGGTCTCCTCGGCGGCGATATTTTCCACGGGCAGCTCGATCTCGGGCAAATCTTCTCGGCACGTCCGGTGCTCGGCCACGCCGATTATCGCGGGCCGATTCCCGGTCTCTATATGTGCGGCGCCGGCACGCATCCAGGCGGCGGCGTCAGCGGGCTGCCGGGACACAACGCGGCGCGCGAGATTCTGCACGATTTGGGGCGGCGCTTTGCGCCTGGGCGCGCCCCGCACTAGCATCGAGGCAAACCGAAAGGGAGGATGCAATGAGTTCGACCGATTTTATCGCCCGGCTGATCGGGCTCTACTGCGTCGTGTTTGCCCTCGCCATCCTGATTAACCGGCGCAGCGTAGTCGGGGCGATCGAGAAAGTAGCCCAGGATCAGGCCGCGTTGTTGATCATCGAAGTGTTCGGGCTTGCCGCGGGATTGGCGATCGTCATCGGCCACGAGGTTTGGACGAATCCGCTCGGCATTGTCGTCACCCTGCTCGGCTGGATCATGGTGCTGCGCGGCGGAATTCTTCTCCTGCTGCCTTCCGAAAAAATTGCCGAGGTCTTTGCGTTCGCCGCGTGGCCGCAAAGGTCGCAGATCTATGCTCTGGCGACGCTCGGGGTCGGCGTCCTGCTCACGCTCGGAAGTTTCGCATGAAGCCCGCCGTCAATGCCCCTCGAAGGCGATGAGGCTGCGCACCGGCACGCCCAGCGCTTCGATCTTCTTGGTGCCGCCGAGGTCCGGCAGGTCGATGACGAAACAGGCGGCGACCACGTCGGCGCCGAGCTTTTTCATGAGTTTCACGGCTGCTTCCGCCGTGCCGCCGGTGGCGATGATGTCGTCGACGAGGATCACCCGCTCGCCCGGAGTCAGCGCATCGACGTGCATTTCCATTTCGTCGATGCCGTATTCGAGCGAATAGCCGATCGAGACCACTTTGTGCGGCAGTTTGCCTTTCTTGCGGATCGGCACGAAACCGGCGGAAAGCTGATGCGCGACGGCGCCGCCGAGGATGAAGCCGCGCGCTTCGATGCCGGCGGTCTTGTCGATCTTGGTGCCCGACCAAGGCTGTACCAGTTCGTCCACCGTGCGGCGGAAGGCACGCGCGTCGCCAAGCAGCGTGGTGATGTCGCGGAAGATGATTCCGGGCTTGGGATAATCGGGAATGCTGCGGATGGCGTTCTTCAGATCGATGCTCATGAGGAAACTCGCTTGAGAATCGCGTCGAGCTTTTGGA
>JASHSW010000106.1 GCA_030038595.1 Methylovirgula sp. | reverse complement strand
GCCCGAGCATCGTCGTTCGCGGTGCAAGCCGACGGCGCCAATAACGATTCTGAAGCCGCTGCAAGGCGCCGAGCCGAATCTGGTGCCCCGCCTTCGTTCGTTCTGTGAGCAGGAATTCGAGGCGCCTGTGCAGGTGATCTGCGGAATGCTCAACCGTTTCGATGCCGCCGTCCGCGCGGTGGATGAAATCGCGCGCTCGGTGGCGAGTTCCATCGAGCTTAAGATCGATGCGCGCGAACGCGGTTCCAACCGAAAGATTTCGAACCTCGCTAACATGCAAATTTCGGCACGCAACGAGATCCTCGTTATTGCCGACAGCGACATCGAAGTCGGCCCCGATTATTTGCGAGACGTGGTCGCGGAGTTGGACAATCCCGACATCGGCGCGGTCACCTGCCTTTACCATGGCGTAGCGGCCTCGGGCATCTGGTCCCGTTTCGCGGCGCTTGCGATCAACGCGCATTTTCTGCCGACCGTCGTGCTGGCACTGAGCTTCGGATTGGCGCAGCCCTGCTTCGGCTCGACGATCGCTATACGCAGAAGCGTTCTGGCGCGCATCGGCGGTTTCGAGGCGTTCGCCGACTATCTGGCCGACGACTACGCCATCGGCGACGCGGTGCGGTTGGCGGGCTATGACGTAGCGATCCCCAATTTCACGATCGGACATTTCTGCTTCGACAACAGCTTGGTGACGCTGTTCCGCCATGAACTGCGCACTGCCCGAACCATCAAAAGCATTGATCCGCTCGGCTATTGCGGCACGATCGTCACACATCCGCTTGCGCTGGCATTGTTGGCCGCCCTCATCGGCGGCGATAACCCGCTTTGGCTGGCGGCGATCGCGCTCGCCTGCCGCGCCCTGCTCTGCCGCTGCGTCGAGCACAGATTTTGCCTGCCGCGCCAGCCGTATGAGCTGATCCCGATCCGCGATCTCTTCTCCTTCGCGATTTTCGTGCTGAGCTTCTTCGGCCGAACCGTCAGTTGGCGCGGCTATTCCTATCGAGTCGGCTCGGACGGAAGGCTGATGCCGGATCGCAGCGCCGCGCCATGAGCAACGATCACGCAGCGCGACGCCGCGACCGCCTCATTATCACCGCCGATGATTTCGGGGCGGCCGAAGAGATCAACGAAGCGGTCGAGGCGGCGCATCGTTTTGGCATTCTGAGTTCGGCGAGCCTGATGGTGAACGGCCGTGCCGCGCCGGATGCGATCAGCCGGGCGCGCGCCTTGCCTGGTCTTCATGTCGGGTTGCATCTGACGCTTACCGAGGCGGAACCGGCGCTGCCGTCCGAGCGCATTCCCGATCTCGTCGACGAGCGCGGACGGTTGCGGCGCGATTTGCCGCGTCTGGGCGTCGCGATCGCCTGCCGCCCCGCCGTGCGCCGGCAACTGCGCGCCGAAATTACGGCGCAGTTCGAGGCCTATGCGCAAACCGGACTGGCGCTCGATCATGTCGACGTACACCAGCACTTTCACCTTCATCCGATCGTGGCGCGCGAAATTATCTCGATCGGAGGACCTTACGGCATGGGCGCGCTGCGCGTTCCAGCCGAGCCGGGCTGGCTCCTCTTACGGCTCGAAGGACGGGCAAGCCGCGGAACGGCGGCGTTCCTACGGCCGTTTGCCGAGGCGCTGCGCCGCCAGGCGCGGCGCGCCGAACTCGCCAGCGCCGACGCGGTGTTCGGATTGCGCTGGTCCGGCGCGTTCACACCGCGACGCATGGCGCTCCTGCTTGCCAATCTGCCGCAAGGCACGATCGAGATCTACGCCCATCCGGCAATCCGAGACCGCTTTCCCGGCGCCGCGCCGGGCTATCGGTACCGCGAGGAATTCGACGCGTTGCGCGCGCCGGCCGTCGTCGCGGCCGCGCAGCGTTGCGGATTTGCGCTCGGCGGATATGGGCAGCTAACCGCGGTGAGCGAGCGACGCCGGGCGCCCGCCACGGCGCTTTGAGGTTCGCAAGCGCCTATTGCTGCTGCTGGTTCGATGATTCCGGCGCGGCATCGGGCACGTCCGGCGTAGCGAAATCCGTCGTGGCACCGAAGATCTTGCGCAGAATGCCGGGTGCGATCGCGGTCAAGAGATTGACGTTGAGCACCGGTTTCGTCGCCGCGCCGGTGATGCGATAATTGACGGCGAACAGGCCTTCGTGCAGACCGCCGCCGAGGAGCAGACCGAAGATCGGAATCTGCGAAACCAGATTGTTGACGCCGTAAGCCGGCACGAAGGTTCCGTCCAGAGAAACGCGGTCGCGGCCGAAATCGAGCCAGCCGTCGGCGGTCAAGCCGATCTGCGGCCCGTAGATCGTCCCGTCGCGCAGGTCGAGACGGGTGCCGGCGCGTTGAAAATTTACCTGGAGGCGCGTGAACTGGACGGCGTTGAAGTCAATCGACTGGTCGAGGTCGCGTCCGGAAGTTTGCGCGGCTCCTTCGGCGACGAGGCGTCGCAACGCCGGCTCATCGCGCAAGACAAAATTGCGGATCGCGAGCTTGCCCGCCATCGCATCTTCGCCGAGCCGTAGCGAGACGGCGAGCTGGCCCCCGTCCATGTGCCGATACAGATCGATGAAGGCGAGCAGCGCGCCGGCATCGTTGGTTGAAAGATCGAGCTGCGGGGCGGGCGTATCGGCGTTGTCGAGATTGCCATAGATCGTGCCTGCGCCGAATTTGCCGACCAATGCGAATTGCCGCAGCGTATCTTTATTCTTGACGAAATGCAGATCGACATTCGACATGGTCTGTTTGTTGAAGCCGTTCAAAGCCGCCGCTTTGAGGTCGACGTCGAGGTTCGTGCCGGCGAGGTCGGCCGTTGTGTCTTTGCCTTGTTCGTCAGCATCTTCGGCCTCGTGCGAGATAGTCAGCGTCTTGAGAAACGGCCGTGCATCCAACGCAGTCGCGCGGATGACGAGTTTCAGAGTGTCTCCGCTCTTCGCGACCTCCAGTTTCATGTTGTCGCCCGCCGAGAGCTTCATCTGCGAGAATTTCGCGGAGATCTGCGTAGGATCGGCGCCGCCGATCATCACCGAGCCGCGCGCCTCGACCGGCGCGGCGTCGATTGCGACATCGTCGAGCGAAACCGAATGATCGTCGTTGACGGTCAACGCGAAACTGGCTTTGCCGGAACGGCCCGCAGGCTTGCTGATGCCCAGACTGTCGATTGCCGCGTGTGTGAGGTCGAGATCGATCTGCGCTTTCGGCGGCCCCCCCGTGCCGAGCGGCATCGTTACATGCGCGCCAATCGGACCGGTAACGCCGGGCAGCATGGCGAGTCCTTGTTTTGCGCGCAACGCGTCGTCGACGACAAGGCTGACGGCGGCCTGCCCCACATGGCTGCCCGCCGGCATAGTCAGGTCAACATCGGCGGGCGCCCCAAAGATCTTCCCCGGGCCCGAAGCCTTGAGGCCATTTTCATCGACGACGACATTCAGCGTGGCATCCTCGAGCTTTGCATCGCCGAACAGTCTGTCGGCCGAGAAATCGGTCGCAACCGCGTTGATTCTGAGTTTCGTATCGGCGGGCCGCGCCCCGGGGCCCAGGCGCAGAGCGATGCCGAGATCGCCGGCGATCTCGCCGTGCAGCGTCGAAGGATCGACAGGCAGCGACGCATAGGGCTTCAGTGCGTCGCGGTTCAAAAGATCCCCGACCGCCGTGACGTCGCCGGAGACTTTGCCCGACAGCTCGGCGGGTGTCGGTTTGATTTCGGCGTGGCCAATGTGGAATACGCCATCGGTCAGCGTGAGCTTGCCGGCGCTGCCTAGATCCATATTGCCCCGCGTGGCGAGGAAGGTTGACGTGCGGCCGGTCACGTGACCCGTTCCGTCGATGCCGCGCAGCGGCGGAACGCCCGGCAGGAATTCCACGGCGCCGTCGGAAAGCGCAAAATCGATCGCCACCGCGGCGTCGGGCGGCGCGTATTGATGACGCATCGCGTCGATCATCGCGGCGTCGAAATCGACCCGCATCGTGCCGCGTTCGATCACCCCTTCTTTCCAATGCGCGAGAAACCAGGCGCGTACGTCGGGCGCCATGAACGAAGGCCAGAGCCGGACGGCGACGACGGCCGGCGTCGGACTAATCGAGGCGCCGAGGCGCACATGCGGTCCGTTCTTCCAATCGATGGAACCGGCCATGGCGAGTCCGCACTGAGGACCGTCGAACTCGAACCGGTCGATGTAGAAGCTTTTGTCGTCGAGGGCGAGGCGCCCTTGCAAACCGACGTGATCGATCGCAATCGGTTCTTCACCCGGCCGCTCCGCTCCGAAAATGCCCGGCTGGGTACTCGCTAGGTTGACCGTCCAAGGCTCGCCTTCGCGAACCGGCGGGGCGATTGCGCCCCCAACGGTAAAATTCGTCTGCCCGGCTTGAAGGTGGGCGTTATCGACGACGATCCGCCGTCCGGCGCGATCCCAATGAAAGCCGACGTCGATTGCATCGATCATTCGTGGTTCGTCGTTCGGATCTTCGAACCTGAGATATCCCGGATCGAAATGGACCTGGCCGGAAACTTCTCCCAGTTTGCGGTCGGCGCCAAGCACCATCTCGAACTTGCTCGATATCGGCATGTCGAAATCGGCGCCGACGTTGCGCAGTCCGCTGACGATCGAAATCTCATCGAGCGAAATGTTCTTGAACTCGATGTCGAGCCGGCGCTCGCTGCCCGGCTTTCCCGATGCTCTTGCCGAGACGGACCACGGACCGCTCGGTCCTTCGGCGGAAAGATCGAGGTTGGTGCCGCCGCCCGATTTGTCGAGGGAGAGATCGAGGCCGTTATAGAATTTCGTCTGCTCGTTCAACCGGTCCTCGATGACGAAGCGGCCGCGGGCGATACCGACCCGATCGATCGCCGCGAGCGGCCCGTTCGGGCGCGTCGCAACATCGATCAATAGGCGCATCGCGGCGGCGATCCGCTTGACGACCAGCGAACGCGGCGGCGCTCGGCCTGCCGACCCCGGCGTTCGGTCCGGTGTGACCGTCGCCATGCGCGGCGTGCCCATCGCCGCCGTGAGCGGCCCGAGCAGCGGCAAAACTCCTTGCCGGCCGTTGCCCGCGGAAACGGCGAGCGATCCATCCCGCAAGAGAACCAAATGTACTTCGACGTCGAAGACTTCGAGGCGTTTCGGGATGATCTTGCCGAACGCCAAAGCAATAAGATCGACGGAAACCTCGGCGTGCGGCGCGGTGATGATGGCCTCGCCAGAGCTGCTCGTCAGCGACAGATGGTCGATGGCGAGCGTCGGGCCGAAGCCGCCGGCTGTCACCGATATCGCGCCGAGCTTGAATGCATAGCCGTGCCCGATTTTCTGATCGAGCGCCTGCGTGATGCGCGGCCCGAGGCCGCCGATCACAATCGGCCCTTTGCCGAGATAAAGGAAGAAGAAGCCCGCGCCGAGCAGGACGACAAGAACGAGGCCGGCAATCGAACCGGCGCCGCGCCGCACTAGCCAATCCAGGAAATAAAGCTGCGGACGCAGGGTGCTCTTCAGCAAATTCAAGGCATGCGGGGAAGACTCGGCGGGGCTACTCTCCGCAAGGTCAGTCCCGGCGCGCGTATTTTCCGAATGATCGATCAAACCAAACGGGCCTTTCGCGAACGAGCGCGGGCTGGAAAGCCGATTCGTACCCGACTATACGTGGTTTGTCGAAACCGACGCAGGCAAATCGGTCCATTGCCGTTCTCCGGCAGGATGCGCTCTCGGCCTCGTTGCCGCTTGCCGTCGCTTAGCGAATTGCCGCTTATTGAGACGAAAGGAAGGCGAAGGTGCGCAAGAAACCCGGCGTCGGCGACAAAGCTCCGGATTTCAAGCTGCCGGACGATGGCGGAGCGATCCGAACTCTGCAGTCTTTTTACGGAAAGACGCTCGTTCTCTATTTCTATCCGAAGGACGACACCAGCGGGTGCACGCAAGAAGCGATCGATTTCAACGCCCGCAGACGCGATTTCGAGAAAGCCGCCGCGGTCGTCGTCGGCGTATCGCCCGATTCGACCGCCAGCCATCAGAAGTTCAAGAGCGAGCACAAGCTCGATCTCGACCTCATCTCCGACGAAACGAGATCGATGCTCGAAACCTACGGCGTGTGGACCGAAAAGAGCCTGTATGGGCGCCGTTATATGGGCGTCGAGCGCACCACCTTTCTCATCACCCCGGATGGAAAGATCGCGCAAGTCTGGAACAAGGTGAAGGTACCGGGCCACGCCGACGCCGTGCTCGCCGCGGTCAAGGCCTTGGCCTGATCGGCGCCCGGCGCGCCGATTAGCGGGATATTAACCCTAACCGGCTCTTATCAGGTCCAGATCCGTCACGGGCGGAGTTCAGGATGATTTCCCGTCAGAGCAGCGTCCGGGCGCGTCGCTTGCAGCTCACCTTCGCCTATGGCGCGTTTTCACGAACCTTGGCCATGCCGCGCGGCCTCGCCGTCGCGTTGCTTGGGTTTTTGCCGTTCCTCGCTTTGCTCTATCTCGCGGCAACCTGCTATTTCGTGTTCCACGACGATCTTCTCCAGACCCTCACCCGGCATCAAGTCGAGATGCAGTATGCCTACGAAGATCGCATCGCTGCCCTGCGCAACGAGCTTGAGACAGCGACCGAGCAAACGCGTGCCGACCAGACGGACTTCAACGCGCAGGTTCGGGCGCTCGCGGCGCGTCAAGATCAGGTCGAAAGCCGGACCGCGCTCGTCGCGGCGCTGGCCGAACGGATCGAATCGATACGTCCTGCCGACGGCAAGGCAAACGACCCTGCGGCGTTGCCGCAGACCGACGCGCCGGCGATCGCCCCGAGCGCACCGGCCGACGGCAAACCCCATCCCGAGGGATTTGATCTGCAGCTGCGCAACGGCACGAGCGAAGATTCGAGCAGCAGTTCGAGTCGCGCCGGCGCGACGATGTCGCCGATCGACTTCGACTCGGACTTGCCCCTGGCGACGCGTATTCATCTTCTCTTCAATCGGTATAACCGCGTCGACCGGCAGGATCTTGCGATCCTCGCCGATCTGCGGCGCCCGGCGGATTTAGTCTCGGAGCGAATCCGCACCGCGCTCGCCGCGGCGGGTCTCTCCGCCGACCATTTGAGCGTGCCGCCAGACCCGCGCCATGTGCGCGCCGCCGGCATGGGCGGCCCATTTGTTGCTCTGCCGATTCTATCGGACGGCTCGACTTTTGCCGCGGCAGCGCATCAGGCCGAAGCGGCAATCGATACGGCCGCGAAGCTTCGCCGCGTGCTGCCGCACGTGCCGCTGCAAATTCCATTGCCGGGCGATCCGGAAATCACCTCGGGATTCGGGCCGCGTATCGATCCCTTCCTCGGTACGCCCGCGCTGCACACCGGCGTGGATCTGATCGACGGTTACGACGCCCCGGTGCGGGCAACCGCGGCGGGAATCGTAGTCAGCGCCGGTTTTGACGGCGGCTACGGCAATATGGTCGAGGTCGATCACGGCAACGGTCTCTCGACCCGCTATGCGCATCTCTCCAGCATCGACGTCGTCCCCGGGCAGATCGTCGGCCTCGGAACCGTTGTCGGCCATGTCGGCGCGACCGGCCGCGCGACCGGTCCACATCTGCATTACGAAGTCCGAGTCGATGGCGAACCGGTCGATCCGCTGCGCTTTATGAGAGCCGGCGCCGAACTCGTCGCGGCGGCCGTCACCCCCTGATCCTCTCCCCGACCGACGCTCCTTTGCCGCCGTGAGCGGCTGGCGCGCGATATGCAAGGCCCCGCCGCCGAGCGACCTCGGACCGGCGACGCCGTGATCCGATTTGTCGCCGGCATCGTTCTCCGAGGAGTGGAACCCATGCGTTCCATTGAGAACGGCACGGTGCGCGTCGTGGGCCCGATGGTTCCGGGCGCATCCGAAATCCTGCGCCCAGACGCGCTCGATCTTTTAGCGACGTTCGTCCGGCTGTTCGGGGCGCGCCGTAACGCGCTGCTGCAGGCGCGCGCCGAGCGCCAGCGTCGCTTCGATGCGGGCGGGCTGCCCGATTTTTTGGCGGAGACGCGCGGCATCCGCGAGAGTCCCTGGACGATCCGCGGCATTCCTGCCGATCTGCGCGACCGACGCGTCGAGATCACCGGACCGCCCGATCGCAAGATGGTCATCAACGCGCTGAACACTCCCGTCAAAGCTTTCATGGCCGATTTCGAGGACTCGTTCGCTCCGACCTGGGCCAATCTGATCGAGGGGCAGATCAATCTGCGCGATGCCAATGCGCGAACGATTTCCTACGACGACCCGGCGACCGGCAAACACTACGCTCTGACGGGTGCGCCGTGCCTGCTGCTGGCGCGCATGCGCGGCCTCCACTTGCCGGAAGCGCACGTACTTTACGAAGGGCAGCCGATTCCCGGCGCGTTGTTCGATTTCGTTCTCTATTTCCACCACAACGCCAAGCAGCTACTCGCCAACGGCCGCGCTCCGTATTTCTACGTGCCGAAGCTCGAACACTACGAAGAGGCGCGCTGGTGGAGCGACGTTTTTGACTTCGCCGAGGATTTTTCCGGCTTGCCGCGCGGCACGATCAAGGCGACGTTTCTGATCGAAACGCTTCCCGCCGCATTCCAGATGGACGAGATCCTGTTCTCGGCGCGCGATCACGCAGTCGGGCTCAATTGCGGGCGCTGGGACTATATTTTCAGCTATATAAAAACGCTCGCCGAACACGCCGGGCGCGTCCTGCCGGATCGGCAGGTGCTGACGATGGACCAGCCTTTTCTCGAGGCGCTGTCGCGGCTGCTGGTGCGCACCTGCCATCGCCGCGGCGCGCTCGCCATGGGCGGCATGTCGGCAATCATTCCCGGAAAAGACGCTAGCGCGAACGAAGCTGCGTTCGCGGCGGTGCGCAGCGACAAGCTACGCGAGGCGAAGCTCGGTTATGACGGCGCGTGGATCGCCCATCCCGGCCTCGCCGAGACGGTTCTTTCGGTGTTCGACGAAGTCATCGGCAACAAGCCCAATCAACTCGACGTAACGCGCGACGACGACCCGCCGGTCAGCGCCGCGAATTTACTCGCACCGGCCGAGGGTCCGCATAGCGAAGCCACGCTACGGCGCAATATTCGTGTTGCGCTGCGCTACGTCGAGGCGTGGATCGGCGGGTTCGGCTGCGTGCCCATCTACGGTCTGATGGAAGACGCCGCGACCGCCGAGATTTCGCGGGCTTCCATCTGGCAATGGGTCCGGCACGGCCAAAAACTCGACGACGGCCGGGTCAGCGACAAAGGCCTGTTCGAGGCCTTGCTGCCGGAGGAAATGCAACAGGTGCGCCGCGAGGTCGGCGCCGAGCGCTACGACACGGGGCGGTTCAGCGAAGCCGCCACGCTATTCCGCGAGCTCGTGCTCGGCCGCCCGCTATGCCCGTTTCTGACCTTGCCGGCCTACGCGACGCTTGCGCCGCGTTGAGCCGAGCGACAGCGCCACCGGATGTCATAACCGCCTGCTCTGCCTAACGTTTTCCATAAACTGCGCTTCGCCGACGCCCGTTGTTTCGTAGACCTGGGCGCAAGGAACCGTTCGTCCGGCACCTGGATTGACCGGTCTCCCAGAACAAAGAATGAGGAGGATCGCCATGAAATCTCTGCTTCTCGCGGCCGCGCTTTCGTTCGGCTTTTCGGGCGCGTGCTTGGCGCAAACCAGTATGCCCAGCAGCAATCCCACTGCGCATTCGAAAGCGGCGACCGCGCCCCGTGGTCCGAACGGCCAAGCGATGCAGCCCGGACAAAGCGTGAAGCCCTGCAACAAACAAGCGAGCGGCACCAGCGACCGCAGCGGCGGCACCGCGAAACGTTCGACCGCTTCGGGCGGCCCCAACAGCAACCCCGGCGGCAGCGTGTCGGGAAAGTGCTGATCGCATGCCCGTCAAAAAATCGATGCTAGGCCGCTGCCGAGCGGCCTAGCATTTTGTCCTTCTCATACGGAGGGTTCTTCCACCGCAAAACGCGTCGCAGAAACACAGAGAGCGGTTGACGGCTCGTGACAGATCTACTACAACTTTTACGAGTATCTCTCATTCGCGCTTCTTTGCAGTTGAGATCCTTCCTTGCGAGCGGCTAAATCCCGGCAATTCGCCGATAAAATGGCTCGCCCTTCGGCGCGCAAGCCATTGCAAGAGGCGCGCGCGGCGACTGACGATCCTGCCGTTCTCGCCGAATACATCGCCGAAATGACCGGAGAGCTTGCTCGCCTCGCCGGTGCCGCACGGCTCGATACCCTGACCTATTTCCTCAACATGGCGCGGATGGAAGCCGAGTCGCACCGCTCGCGGGCCTAGCGCAGCGGCAAACATCACCGCAGAACTCCGCGGCTTTTAGAGAAGGCTTACGAGATCGCCTCCGTGCCGTTCGAGACGGCCGTCAAGTTCGAGCTCGAAGAGGATCGTGCGCACCTCGCGCGCCGGAGCTTCTGCGACGCGCGCCAGTTCGTCGACCGAAATCGGCGCAGGTCCGAGAAGGGAGATGATCCGCGCCCGCGTCGCCTCCCCGCGCGCCTCCCGCGCGGCGCTCGGCGGGGCAAACTCGGCTGGCGCCGGTTCCGCCGCTCCGCTTGGCGGAGCAGCAATCTCCGGGAGGTCGAGCTCTTCCCACAAAGGTTCGTCGTTCGGCAGAATGGGCGGCGACTCGGAAAGCAGATCCGGACGCGGCAAGTCGCCGATCTGCCGGGCGAGCGCGTCGATCACATCCTGCGCCGAGGTGCAGAGCGTTGCGCCGTCGCGAATGAGTTCGTTGGTGCCTTCGGCGCGCGGATCGAGCGGCGAGCCGGGCACGGCAAAGACTTCGCGCCCTTGCTCGGCCGCAAACCGTGCCGTGATCAACGAGCCCGAGCGGCGCGCCGCCTCGACGATGACGCTGCCTTGGGCGAGGCCGGCAATGATCCGGTTACGGCGCGGAAAGTCCCTGCCCCGCGCTTCCCAGCCGAACGGCATTTCGCTGATCGCCGCGCCGCGCTCGAGAAATCGCTCGAGCGCGGCGGCGTGTTCGGCAGGATAGATCTTGTCGTGGCCGCCGGCGAGCACCGCGATCGTCCCTGTTTCCGCGGCCGTCTGATGGGCGCGAATGTCGATGCCGCGCGCCAACCCCGAGACGACGACGAACCCCGCTTGTGCAAGACCGCGCGACAGCCGCTCGGTGAAAGCGAGCCCCGCGCCGGAGGCATTGCGCGAGCCGACGATGGCAACCGCAGGACGCGAGAAAACCGCAATCGTGCCGCGCACGGCGATGAGCGGCGGCGCCGTATCGATCTTACGCAGCAACGTCGGATAATCCGCCTCCCCGAGTGCGACGAACCGCGCCCCGCAGGCTTCGGCAAGCGCGAACTCCCGTTCGATCTCTTCTTTGCCGGCAATCCTGACGGCCTTGCCGAACGCCAGCCGCGGCAACGCTTCGAGGGCGGCGCGGGCGCTGCCGAACCGATTGATCAGCGCGCAAAAGGTGCGCGGTCCGATCGATTCGCTGCGCCACAGTCGCAGCCAATCGAAACGCTGCGCATCGGTGAGTTGCAATCCCGCCTCGGCGCTCATGTCCGCTCGCCGATCTTGAAATTCGCGCCGATCTTCGTCTCGGTGCCGTTGATAAGGCGCGAAATATTGGCGCGGTGCTGGAACCAAAGTAGCAGCGCGAGCAGGCTGAACAGCGCGGCGATGTCGAAGCGCCCGAAGAGCATCGCCACGACGGGGGTGGCGGCGCTCGCCGTCAGCGCCGCCGCCGAAGAATAGCGTGTTGCAGCCGCAACGACGATCCAAACGGCCATGAACACCAGCCCGGTCCGCCAGTCGAGCGCGACAAGACAGCCGAGGAAGGTAGCAACCCCCTTGCCGCCTTTGAAGTTCAGCCACACCGGAAAGAGATGCCCGAGAAAGGCGCCGAACGCTGCGGCAAGTTGCGCAGACCCCGGCGCGACGTGGCCCACAATCAGCACGGGCACGGCGCCCTTCAGCGCATCGAGGAGGAGCGTGGCCAATGCCAGATCCTTGCGTCCGGTGCGCAATACGTTGGTCGCGCCGATGTTTCCGGAGCCGATGGAGCGTAGGTCTTGCGTATGCGCCAGGCGCGTCAACAGCAGGCCGAACGGGATCGAACCGCAGAAATACCCGAAGCAAAAGGCGAGAAGGATGGACACGAGGCGACCACGCTTGAACCGAGCGCAAGGTAGCCGCCCCTCGGCGACGCGGCAATGGGCGACGGCGCCTTAGCTCTTTTCGTCGCCGACCAGCGCCGCGAGTCTTGCTTTTTCTTCCGCGCTCAACACCCGCGCAGACGCGGCGCTCTTGCGCTGCATCGCGGAAATCGCGATCGCCGCCCCGCCGGCGAGGAGCAGCAGAACCGGCGCGCCCCAGAGCAGAAACGTCTCCGGCTTGAACGGCGGCTTCAGCAGAATGAAGTCGCCGTAGCGGGCGACGAGAAAGGCGCGGATCTGCGCGTCGCTTTTGCCGGCCAGCATCTGCTGACGGATGAGCACGCGAATATCGTGGGCGAGCGGCGCATCGGATTCGTCGATCGACTCGTTCTGGCAGACCATACAGCGCAGCCCCGCCGAAAGCGCCTCCGCCCGCGCTTCGAGCTTCGGATCGGAAAGCATCTCGTCGGGGTTGACGGCGAACGCGAATCCCGGCGCCAGCGCCAGAAAGAGCAAACTTGCCAGCGCGAGAGCGCGCATCATTCCGCCGCCTGCGGCGCCGCCGCGAGCTTGCGCACCCGCCGCGCGACGCCGATCCTGAGCCGTCTATCGCTCAGCGAGCAGAACCCGCCCAGCGCCATCACGATCGCCCCGAACCAGATAAACGTGACGAGCGGCTTCCAATAGAGCCGCGCGTTGACGCTGCCCGGCGTGGTGCCGTCGCTGATTCCGACATAGACCTGGCCGAAATCGATCGTCTTGATCCCGGCTTCGGATCGGCTCATCTGCCGCGTCGGATAAAAGCGCACGGCAGGATCGACGTCGGCGACTTGCGCACCGCCGGAGCGGATCGCCATATGGGCGACCGTCGCCGTATAGTTCGGGCCGTTCTGCGGGCCGATGCTTTCGAGAACAAGGTTGTACGGGCCGACTCTGGCGCTGTCGCCGGGTTTCATGGCGAGGATTTTCTGTGCGCCCCAACCGGTCGCCGCAAGGCCGAGCAAGGTGATGCCGATCCCGGCATGAGCGAGCGCCGTCCCATAGGTCGAACGCGGCAGGCCGAGCGCATGCCGGAAAACATGGCCTTTCACCAAGGAGGCGCGCCCGAAAATACGCGTGCCTAGGTCCGTGAACGCGCCGATGACCAAATAGACCGCCAGTCCGGCGAGGACGATCGAGATCGCCGGACCGCCGCGCGCCGCAGCGAGAAAGACCATCAGCCCCGCCCCGCAGACGAAGGCGAAAAACAGCCGCTGCACGGATCCCAAAAGATCGGCGCGTTTCCAGGCGAGAGTTTGGGCGATCGGCATCACCACGCAGAGCGGCAGGAAGAGCGGCACGAACGTCAAATTGAAGAACGGCGGCCCGACCGAGATCTTCGCGCCGTTCAAGGCTTCGAGCGCCAGCGGATAGAGCGTGCCGATGAATACCGTCGCGCAGCAGGTCGAAAGCACGAGATTGTTGAGGACAAGCGCACCCTCGCGCGAGATCGGCGCGAAAAAGCCGCCCGGTTTCAAGGCATTGGCGCGCAGTGCGAAGAGCAGCAGCGAGCCGCCGATGAAAAAGACCAGGATCGCAAGAATGAAGACGCCGCGGCGCGGATCGTTGGCGAAGGCATGCACCGAAGTCAGCACGCCGGAGCGCACGATAAACGTGCCGACGAGCGACAGCGAAAAGGCGAGGATCGCCAGGAAGATCGTCCAGACCTTCAGGGCCTCGCGCTTTTCCATCACGGTGGCCGAATGGAGCAGCGCGGTTGCCGCGAGCCAGGGCATCAGCGAGGCGTTCTCGACCGGGTCCCAGAACCAGAAGCCTCCCCAGCCGAGCGTATAATAGGCCCAATACGAACCCATCGCGATGCCGAGCGTGAGAAACGTCCAGGCGATCAACGTCCAGGGCCGGACGAGCCGTGCCCAAACCGCGTCGATGCGCCCGCAGATGAGCGCCGCCGCCGCGAAGGAGAAGGTGATCGAGAGCCCGACATAGCCGAGATAGAGAAGCGGCGGATGGATCGCCAATCCCGGATCTTGCAGCAGCGGATTAAGACCCATGCCTTCAATCGGCGGATTGGCGATGCGCGTGAACGGATTGGAGGTGAGCAGAATGAACAGAAGGAAAGCCGCGGAGATCCAGGACTGCACCGCGAGCACCGCGGCGTGAAGGTCGATCGGCAT